>NZ_JAXAVV010000031.1:0-97637 GCF_033949925.1 Lentzea kristufekii | reverse complement strand
GGGGTAACACGTCCGCTGCGCCGGGCCACCACACCGCGGTGGCCCGGCACAGCGGCGAAGCCACCGACGTCGACGCGGTCAACCGCGGCAACCACACCGGACGGGTTCGATGACACAGCCATTCCACGATCCACCATCACCACGACGTCCGCTCAGACGCCGCGTGGCAGTCGCCCTCGCCACCGCGCTGATCGTCAGCGGCGCCACGCCACTGACCTCGGGGCAGTCGGCGTACGCGGCTGTGATCGACCCGGCGGCCTACTACCAGATCGTGTCGCGGCACAGCGGCAAAGCCATCGCCGTCGCCGGCCAGGCGACCGACGACGGCGCCCTCGTCGAACAGCGAGCCCGCTCCGACGCGGCCGGTCAGCAGTTCCAGTTCGTCGACGTCGGCGGCGGTTTCCACAAGCTCAGGGCCCGGCACAGCGGCAAGGTGGTGGACGTCGCCTCGGCGTCGACCGCGAACGGTGCGGACATCGTTCAGTGGACCGACAACGGCGGCACCAACCAGCACTTCCGCGTCGTCGACACCGACAGCGGGTACGTCGAGGTCATCAACCGCAACAGCGGCAAGGCACTCGAGGCCCGGGAGCAGTCCACCGCGGACGGAGCACGGATCTCCCAGTACGTCGACACCGGCGCGGTCAGCCAGCAGTGGCAGCTCGTCCGGGCCGACGCGGCACCGGCCCCGAAGTACGCCGGCTACCTGTTCTCCTACTTCACCGGCGAGAGCTCCTCCTCCGGTGAGCAAGTCCACTTCTCACTCAGCCAGGGCAACGACCCGACACGATGGCGGCAGCTCAACGGCGGCCGGCCGGTGCTGACCTCGGTCGTCGGGACCCGAGGCGTGCGCGACCCGTTCATCATCCGCTCGCCGCGGGGTGACAGGTTCTACCAGATCGCCACCGACCTGCGGATGTACGGCAACGGCAACTGGGACCAGGTGCAGCGGAACGGCAGCAGGTCCATCGTGGTCTGGGAGTCGGCCGATCTGGTGAACTGGAGCGCGCCGCGCCTGGCGCGAGTCTCGCCGGACACCGCGGGGAACACGTGGGCGCCGGAGGCCTACTACGACGAAGGCCTCGGTCAGTTCGTCGTGTTCTGGGCCTCGAAGCTGTACTCCCCCAACGATCCGAACCACACCGGCAACACCTACAACCGGATGATGTACGCCACGACGTCCGACTTCCGCACCTTCAGCGCCGCACAGGTGTGGGTCGACAAGGGCTACTCGACGATCGACTCGACGCTCACCAAACACAACGGCACCTACTACCGCTTCACGAAGGACGAGCGGGGCCCGTCGCAGTCCTCCTGCGGCAAGTTCGTCCTCGCGGAGAAGTCGGCGATGATCCTCGACCGCGGTTACTCCTTCGTCGCCGATTGCCTCGGGAAGAACGCGATCAACCAGGGCGAAGGGCCGCTGGTCTTCAAGTCGAACACCGAAGAGCGCTGGTACATGTTCATCGACGAGTACGGCGGTCGCGGCTACGTCCCGTTCACGACCACCGACCTCAACACCCGGCAGTGGACACCCGTCTCGAGCTACACCCTGCCCGGCCGGCCGCGCCACGGCACCGTCCTGCCGGTCACCCAGGCCGAGTACGACCGGCTGCTGCAACGCTGGCGCTGAGCCACCGCGCGCCGGAGACATCGGCACCATCCACATCGGACACAAGGGATGACGTGACGTGTTGACGGACGCGGATTCACAACGACGACCGCCGCATTTCGCGGCAGCCCTGCTCCTGAGCCCGACGGCAGCCTCGGACGTCAGCGTGGCGGCCGTGGCCACGATATCGCCGACCCCGGCACAGACGATCCGGAACATCCGCGCGTCCGGTGCCTGGCGGGGCAACGACGTCGCCCGCTTCTCCTCCTCCACCCAGCAGCGGGTGGCGGAATTCTGTTCAGCCCAGCGGTATCCAGCTGTCGGCGTACCGGTACAACATCGGTGGGGCGGTGTCGGGGTGCAGGCGGGTGACCGGGCACCGCAGTCGCCGACAATCAGAACCTCTACCTCATCAAACGGTTCTACGCACTCGGCCAGTACAGCAAGTTCGTCCGCCGGGCTCCGTCCGCCACCCCGTGACCGACTTACCGGCAGGTGTGCAGATCAGGGCCACACTGCTCGGCGGCACCTGGGCACTGGTCGTCAACAGCATCAGCACCAGCGCCCAGACCGTGAGCGTGCGCTCCCCGGCACTGCGGTCGCGGCGAGCGGGGCGTACCGCACCAGCTCGTCCGAGGACCTCGCCTCGACCTGACTGCCGACGGTGTCCAACGGCACCGCCACGATGAACATGCCGAACCGACGCAACACCACGTACCAGTTCCGCACCGGTGCCACCGCGCCGCAGTACGGAACCGAACGACAGCGATTGTGCGGCGCCTCTCCGAAATGCTCTTCCACGCAATCGTGGATTGACACCACCGCGATGCCACCTGTTCGAATCGAATTTCGTCGAACGCGGACGTTGCGCGTCGAATATCCGCACGACAAGGATTGACTGCGCGGTTCGGCCCTGCCATCTTGGAAATCGCTTTCCACTCCTCTGCTGAAGCGCAGGCAGATCTACCTGGTTTTGACGTTCTCAAGACCTGAAGAGGAAATCCTATGGATTCAAAAGCAAGAAGGTTCAGGGTCACGTTCCTCGCGGCCGCGCTGGCGATTGCCGTGTCCACGTTCGGCCTGGCAAGTCCGGCGTCGGCCGACACCATGAACCAGCTGAACGCTTCGCAGATCGTTGCCGACATGGGCGCGGGCTGGAACCTGGGCAACCAGCTGGAAAGCACCATCGACGGAACCCCCAACGAGACGGCGTGGGGTCAACCGGTCGTCACGCAGGCCCTCATCGACAGGGTGCGGGCTTCCGGGTTCAAAACGATCCGAATCCCGGTCTCCTACCTGAACGCCATCGGCCCGGGGCCGAACTACACGATCAACTCCTCCTGGCTGGACAGGATCCAGGCCGTCGTCAACTACGCGTACAGCCGCGGCATGTACGTGCTGATCAACATGCACGGCGACGGGTACAAGAACTTCAACGGATCATGGTTGATCTGCGACTCGTCCTCGCAGTCCACGATCAAGGCCAGGTACCAGAGGGCCTGGCAGCAGATCGCGCAGCGGTTCCAGAACTACGACCAGCACCTGATCCTGGAGTCGATGAACGAGAACTTCGACGGGCAGTTCGGCCGGCCGACCCAGCCGTGCTACTCGAACATCAACAGCTACAACCAGATCTTCGTGGACACCGTACGGCGAGCAGGCGGGAACAACAGCTCGAGGTGGTTGCTCGTGCCCGGCTGGAACACGAACATCGACTACACCGCGGGCAACTACGGCTTCGTGCTGCCGACCGACCAGTACCGCTCCCCGTCCATCCCCAGCTCCGAGAAGCGCATCATGATCTCCGTGCACTACTACGCTCCGTGGGACTTCGCCGGAGAGGAAAGCGGCAAGATCACGCAGTGGGGACGCGGGTCTACCAATCTTTCGAAGAGGTCGACCTGGGGACAGGAAGACTACCTGGACTCGCAGCTGAAGCTGATGCGTGACGTCTTCGTCGCGAAGGGGTATCCAGTGGTCGTCGGTGAATACGGTTCGATCGACAAGACCTCGTTCGACTCGTCGAACAACCGGTACCGCGCGGACTTCGCGCGCGCCGTCGTAGCCACTTCGAAGAAGTACGGTGCGGCCGCGATTTACTGGGACAACGGCCACAACGGCCAGTACGGGTTCGGGCTGTTCGACCGAAAGGCCCGCACGGTGACGCAGCAGGGCATCATCAACGCCATCATGGGTGCCGTCGCCAGCTGACAGCGGAACAGTGACGCTGAGAAGAGAAACCGCGCGGGGCGAGGACGATGGTCCTCGCTCCGCCGGCACCGCCAACAGTGAAGCTGTGCCCCTTTCGCGATCTCCAGTGCGGACCCGAAGACGAGCCGACGACCGTCCTGTCAGCGTTCACATCCGCAGGAGTCGGCCTGCGCGGGGACCCACGAGCATCAGGCCGGCCAGCGGCAGATACTTCGCCGTGTCCGGTCCCTGCGTCTGCCGCAGGACCTCCTCGTCCGCGACGGGATCACCGCCCGGCCCCACAACCAGGTCCGGGTCACCGGACGGCTGTGGCAACAGCGCACAGGTCCACGGCGATCATCGTTGAGCGGCACCTGCTCGACGTCGACGTCACCGAAAACATCGCGCCGAGCCTGCCAGAGCCGAGCGGCAGCGCTTCCTGGGCCACCCGCGAGGGAACCCTGAACCACAGCCGGGTCACCTCAGCACCCGCACTCCGCAGCGCGCCAACTCGGTGACGCCGCTGACCTTCTCACCGCTCAGCAGGTCGGTGCACGAGCCGTCGACCACGACCTTCGCGGGCTCAGGGGTGGTGGTTGATCACGAACAGCAGATCGCCGCGCCGCACCACCTCGACACCCGACTGCTGAGGAGACGCGGTCACGCCCGCCTGCTCCGACACGTGCGCGAGCAACGCCCGCATCGCGCTGGACTCCAGCTTGGTCGCGACGTACCAGGCGGTGCCGTCGCCGAAGCTGTTGCGCAACAACACCGGTGTGCCTGCCAGCTCCCCGCCCTCACGGTGGCGATCGCCTCGGCCGTGGTGGTCTGCAGGTCGTCGACCCAGAAGTCCGCGGTGAAACCGCCGAGCAGTTCCGAGTCGCACGTCAGAGTGTCGTGCCGCGGCAGGAACTCGTCGGTCCGCAGTCCCATCAGGTCGGCCAGCAGCGCGGGATAGCCGCCCACCCGAACGTAGTCGTGCTCGTCCACCACACCGAAGAAGAACCTCATCACGAACGTCCCGACGTCGTCCACATAGGACTCTATGCGGTCGGCGTCTGCGGCCGTGAGCAGGTAGAGGTTCGGCGCCAGCACGATCCGGTACTTCGACAGATCGTCCGACGGCCGCACGAAGTCGGTGACGATTCCCAGGCGCCACAGCGGTTCGGAGAAGTCGTGCAACCGCGCGAGCAGGTCGATCCGCGCCAGCAGGTGCTCGCCGCTGACCGCCCACCAGTTGTCCCAGTCCATCAGGATCGCGACCTGCGCCGGGACCTGCGTGCCCGCGACGTCCGACCGGTCGGCGAGGTTCCTGCCGAGCGCGGTGATCTTGCGGAAGACGCGGCTGTGCGGGCCGCGGTGCGGCATCATGCCGGAGTGGAACTTCTCAGCGCCGGCGCGAGAGGCCCGCCACTGGAAGAAGCACACCGCGTCGGAGCCGCGCGCGATCGCCTGCAGCGACTGGGTGCGCAGGTGACCCGGCGGGCGACGGACACCGTGCGAACCGCTCGCGGACTGCTCCATCAGGAACCACGGCTTGCGCCGGCCAGGCCGCGCATGAGGTCGTACCTCATGGCGGTCCGCACGTGGGCGATCGGATCGGTCAGGTCCGGATACCAGTCGTGCGACACGAAGTCCTGTTCCGAGGCTGCCTGCCAGCAGTCGAGCGGGGCGAACAGCCCCATGAAGTTCGACGTGACCGGGACGTCCGGGGTGATGGCACGCAGGATCTCACGCTCGGCCCGCAGGCATTCGAGCAGCGACGCCGAACAGAACCGCTTGAAGTCCAGCACCTGGGTGGGGTTGCGCAGGTACGGCGCCGCGGGAGGCAGGATCTCCGCCCACTCCCCGTAGCGCTGGCTCCAGAACGCGGTCGCCCACGCCTCGTTCTGCGCGTCGAGAGCGTCGGCCTTCTCGCACAGCCAGCGCTGGAAATGCTGCGCGGTCCCGTCGCAGCGGCAGACCTCGCGGTACTCGTTGTCGACCTGCCACAGCTTCAGCGCCGGGTGGTCGCCGTAGCGGTGGGCGAGCACGGTGACGATGCCCTTCGCGTAGTGGCGGTACACCGGTGAGGACGGGCAGAAGTGATTGCGGGAACCGTACGACATCCGCACGCCGTCCGCCGTCACCATCAGGATGTCCGGGTGACGCAGGCTCATCCACGGCGGCGGCGAGGTCGTCGGGGTCGCGAGGCTCACGCCGATCTTGTTCTCGTGCAACAGGTTCAGCACGCGGTCGAACCAGCCGAAGTCCAACCTGCCAGGCGACGGCTCCGGCCTGCCTCAGGAGAACACACCGACGGTCACCAGGTTCACCCCGGCCTCGCACATCAGCCCGACGCCCTCCTGCCACACCGACTCCGGCCACTGCTCCGGGTTGTAGTCACCTCCGCAGACGAGGCGGCCGCGGGTGACGTCGGACAACTTCGGCATGTCTCATCCTTCGTCGGCGCCGAGCACGACGCCCTTGGTGAAGTGCTTCCGCACGAACGAGCAGACCGGCAACACCGGCATGGCGCCCCGACCACCGTTTCTCCGGGTGTGGCTCAGCCGCGTGGCGGACGTGGACTTGTGCTCGCACGGCTGGAGAGCTTGGGCGGCAACAGCGTGAGCGGGGCCGTCGACAACCCGTTGAGCCTCGCGATGAGCAGTTCGGTCGCCTGGCGCGCCAGCTGCTCCGCCGGCAGCTGCACCGAGGTCAGCTGCATCTGCTCCGCGAGCTCGTCCGGGCAGATCGCCACCACGGCCACGTCCTCCGGAACCCTGCGGCCCAATGCGCGCAGGCCGCCGGCGACCCAGCCGAGCGCCGCCTCGTTGTGCACGACGAGAGCGGTCATCGCCGGTTGTGTGCGCAGCAATCCGCGCACCGAGGTCAGCACCGACTCGTAGTCGTCCTCGGCGGGCAGCGCCGTCGAGGCGATGCCCCTGCGCATGGCCGCCGAGCTGAACCCGGCCATGGCGCGCTGCGCGTATCCGGTGTTGCGCTGATACACCACGCTCGGCGCACCCAGGAACCCGATGTAGCGGTGGCCGAGGTCGGCGAGGTGGTCCACGCACCGCGCCCCCGCCGCCTCGAAGTCGAGGTCGACGCAGGTGAGCCCCTTGGCGGCCGCCGGCCGTCCGATGAGGACGGACGGCTGGGTCAGGTGGCGCAGCAGCGGAACGCGGTCGTCGTCGAGTTCCACGTCCAGCACCAGAAACCCGTCGACCTGGGCGCTGCCCGCGATCCGGCGCAGCCCCTGCGCTCCCTGGTCGGCCGTCACCAGCAGCACGTCCATGTCGTGCCAGCGCGCTGTCGTGACCACCGCCGTCACGAAGCGCATCAGCACGGGCAGGTACACACCTGGACGCAGCGGCAGCACCAGCGCCAGCACGTTCGACCTGTTGGTCGCGAGCGCCCGCGCGCCCGCATGCGGGTGATAGCCGAGCAGCCGGATGCTGTCCCTGACCTTGGACCGGGTCTGCGACGAGATCGACCGCTTGCCAGTCAACACGTAGGAGACAGTGCTCGGCGCCACGCCCGCATGCCTCGCCACGTCCGCGATGGTGACCACGTCGGCACCTCCGAGTGTTGAAGCGTTTCGAGAACACTACGGGCGGACAGGCCCGGATGCTCACGTCTAAAAGTGGGAACGTTCACATTGACAGTTGACAGATGAAATGGTGGACCCCGGGCCATCAGATGGGCTTCACCACGTCATCCATGACTCACCAACACGGCAACCTCCTGTCCTCATGTGGCCGCGAGCAGCCACTTCTGTGAACGTGCACAGCGCTGCGCGCGTCACGTCGGCATGGCAGCACGCTGTCGTTCGACGACGACGGGTGGCGCTCCGACGGACTTCTCGATGCTCAAGGCCACGTCCTCCTCGATCATCGATTTCTGAATCGAATCGCTTCAACCGTCATTCGCGAACGTGATACGTCCCCGCCGCGGCCGTCAAGAAGCGGCGAACGCTGTTCGACCTGTTCAACAGACGTTTCGGCGAACGGCGCGACCGGTTCGACGAAACGATCATCGATGCATATAGGAAAACGCTTACCACGTTATATGACAACAACATTACCCCTTGCACCTCTCGTTGAAACGGTTCAACGTAGCCGACGTGGATCTGCGACGAAGCCTTCTGCTCCCGCTGGTGGTCATCGCTCTTCTCGCCGGGCAGCCGCCCGCGTCCGCGCGATCCGCGCGGACCGAACACCTGAACCGCGGACTCGTCGCGGCCACTACCGGCGCCGGCGTGTACCTGAGCTGGCGCCTGCTCGGCCACGAGGCGACCGGCGCGACCGCCACCGGCCTCACCGGACGGGATTTCGCTATCTACCGCAACGGAAAGCGGATCGCGACGGTCACCGGCAGCACGACCTACGTCGACACCGATCCGGCACCAGGCGCGCGCTACCAGGTCGCACCGCTGTGGCGCGGCACCGCGCTCGGCCGGAGCAGACCGGCTACAGCCTGGGCCGCGTCCCACCACGACCTGCCGCTGCACAAACCCGCGGACGGCGTGACGCCTGCGGGCGAGACGTACACCTACCGGGCCAACGACGTCAGTGTCGGCGACATGGACGGCGACGGGCAGTACGAGTACGTCGTCAAGTGGGATCCCAGCAACTCCAAGGACGTCTCGCAGGTCGGCTACACCGGGCCGGTGTACCTCGACACCTACCGTTTCGACGGCACGCTGCTGCACCGGATCGATCTCGGCGTGAACATCAGGGCGGGTGCCCACTACACCCAGTTCGTGGTCTACGACCTCGACGGTGACGGACGCGCGGAGATCATGACGAAAACCGCGCCCGGTACCAGGATGATCGGCCGCGACGGCCGCGAGCGGTACATCACCATGCCGAGGGAGGACGTCCGTGCGGGCTACTCGCACAGCGACGACTACCGCCTCAGCCCGGACGGCTATCGCAAGCACCTCATCGCCGTGTTCCGCGGCTGGCACGCGCACCCCGAGGTCGTCTCCGGCCGGTGGCCCGCCACTCTGGAGCAGGCGTTCGGCATCGAGCCGCGTCATCCCTACCCGCTGTCCGAACAGGACGCTGCCGCGCTGGTGGACCACTTCCTCGACGTGTACGCGCCTTCGCACAGCGCCAACAACAAGCTGCGCCAATTCGCCGGGTTCATCGTCGACGGCCCGGAGTACCTGACCGTGTTCGACGGCGCGACGGGACGCGAACTGCAGACGGTTCGCTACGAACCGGGGCGCGGCGACGACGGGCTCATGTGGGGCGACTACGCGATGTCCCGCATCGAGCCCGGCAACCGCGTCGACCGGTTCCTGTCCGGAGTCGCCTACCTGGACGGCGAACGGCCGTCCGCGATCTTCGCCCGCGGCTACTACACCCGGTCCACCGTCGCGACCTACGACTGGGACGGCAGGCGGCTCAAGAAGCGCTGGCTCGTCGACAGCGGCTGGGTGCCGATGACGAACCCGTTCCGCGACAGCCCGCACGGCCGCGACGGCCTCAACCCGAGCCACGCGAAGCTCACCACGCAGGGATCGCACTCGCTGAGCGTCGCCGACGTGGACGGCGACGGCAGGCAGGAGATCATCTACGGCGGCGCGACGCTCGACGACGACGGTTCGCTGAAGTACAGCTCCACCGGCGTTCTGCCGCCGGGCAGCGTGAATCCAGGAGCCGCGGTCCGAGTCGGTCACGGTGATGCCCTGCACGTCACCGACATCGACCCGGACCGCCCAGGACTGGAGATCTACATGGTCCACGAGGGCGCCCGGTCCGCCCCGTACGGCTACGCGATGCGCGACGCACGGACCGGCGAGACGATCTACGGCGCGTACTCCGGCATGGACACCGGCCGCGGCATGATCGGCGACGTCCGCCCCGACGTGCGCGGTGTCGAGACGTGGGCGTCGATGCCCGGCGGCTCCGACTCCGCCGGCACCTGGAGCGCGGACGGCCGTCAGCTCGAAACCCGTTCTCCCGGAACGAACATGAGCATCCGCTGGGCCGGTGATCTCACCACGCAGATCGTGAACGGCGCGCAGGACGTCACGCCCACCGTCGACGACTGGCGGCGAGGCACGCTGCTCACCGCGACCGGAACGCTGACCAACAACGGCACCAAGGGCAACCCCTCGCTCGTGGCCGACGTCTTCGGCGACTGGCGGGAGGAACTGCTGGTGCGCACGCAGGACAGCACCGCACTGCGCTTCTACCTCAGCACCGAACCGACCAACCACAAGATGTACACCCTCATGCACGACCGCCAGTACCGCGTCGAGGTCGCCCGTCAGCAGACCACCTACAACCAGCCGTCGTACCCGAGCTTCTACTTCGCCTCGGACGTCGACTGGTCGCGTGTTCCCCTGCCCTCGCAACGAAAGGCCGCACCTTGATCAAGCGAATCCTCATAACGGCAACGGTTCTGGCCAGCGTCGTGGTCGCCGTCCCCGCCGCGTCCGCCGCCACCACCACACCCACCGACCCGAACACCAGGTACTTCGGCCGTTGGAACACGAGCTCGTCGAGCGCTTACGTCTCCGAGTGGGCCGGCGCGTACGTCGTCGTCGGGTTCACCGGCCGGACCGTGAAGCTCAAGCAGCGCCGCTCGATCGACTTCTACGTCAGCATCGACGGCGGACCCGACGTGCACTACGTGAACCGGAGCGGCACGGTGAACCTCACCCCGACTCCACTGGCCTCCGGCAACCACACCCTGCGCGTGTCCTACCGCCCCATCGCGGGTTCCTACCGCGGTGACGCGGTGTACCAGGGCATCGAGATCGACACCGGCGCCAGCACGTTCGCTCCCACCGTGCCCTCGAAGATCATCGAGTTCGTCGGCGACTCCATCACCGTTGGCCAGCAGTCATCGAAGCAGGCGCTGACCGCCTACGGCTGGCTCACCGGCGAGAAGCTCAAGGTCGGCCACACCCAGATCGCGGTGGGCGGCGCCTGCCTGCACCCCGCCGCGGACGGCTGCCTGAGCATGCGGGAGGGTTTCCTGCGCACGGGACTCAACCTGAACGCGCCCGCGTGGAACTTCAGCCGGTACCGGGCGAACGCCGTCGTGATCAACCTCGGTACGAACGACGTCGGGCACAGCGTGACCAAGGAGCAGTTCCGCTCCTCCTACGTGACGCTGCTGCGGCGTGCGCGAGAGAAGTACCCGACCGCGGCGATCTTCGCACTGGGCACGTTCCGCAAGCGGTACCTGCCCGAGACCCAGGCGGCGGTGAAGGCGCTCACCGACGCGGGCGACGCCAACGTCTACTTCGTCAACACCGAGGGCTGGATCAACGAGGCCACCGACACCACCGACAACGTGCACCCCAACGACCAAGGACACCGCAAGATCGCTGAGCGCCTCGCACCGATCGTCGGCGCCAAGATCTAGCCGGGCTGCCGGAACCCGTTCGGGTCCGGGTTCCGCGCGAGAAGGCACGTTCGGGCGGCTGGATCGCCCGGACGTGCCTTCTCGCGCAGAACCGGCCTCACACGTGGAGGTAGTCGTTGTGGTGGGCGGAGTTCCGGTCATCTCGCCGAGCATGACGCCGCGTCCGTTGGTGCCGAGGTAGACGCGGCCGTACACCCGCGGGTCGCCGGTGATCGCGCCCTGGGCCAGGAAGACGCCTTTGACACCACCGATCTCACCGATCAGGTACAGCGCGGGATAGGTGCGTCCCGGTGCCGCTCTGCCGAAGCCGATGTTGAGCGAGCCCGCCACACCGGCGGCCTTCGTGAAGCTCGTGCCGGAGTCCGTCGAACGCCACAGCCCGCCCCCGCCGGCGAGCCAGATGTCGCCTTCCCAGCCGGCCACGGCCTTGAAGCGAGCGGACGCGGGCAGACCTGCCGGAACCGAAGATCTTCGCGAACGGCACGAAATGCGCGCCCACCGCGAACAGGAGCCACGCCGGGACAGCCTGCGGCAGTTCGAGCACGGCCAGCACCCGCGAACCCGCCAGGATCGCGACGACCATCAGCAGCACCGCGATCACAACGCCCAGGACCACCAGCGCGGTGCCGGGCCCGGCATCGAGGGCGCGGCGGACAACTACGACCCGGCACCGAACCCGACGCCGATCAGCGATGTGATCATCAGCGTGATCACGTGGCTTCTGGTGAACTGCTCGTCGCTCAAGATCGCCCCTCGGTCAATCTCACCTGTCACCAGGTACAAACGCGACGGCAAGCGAACACGTTGCAACCCCGCGGCAGCCGCGAGCGGCATGTTCCCGAGCTCCCGCCGGGTCCAGCCGCCCGATGCCGGGATGTTCAGCGCGCACCCGCCGCGGTCTCCTGGCTCGGTGCCCAACGCCACAGTATTGTTGATATCGATTTTCATTACCGATACGTTGCTCCCGGTCGATCACGGACGACAGGGAGAGCAAGCGGATGCACGACGTCATCGTCATCGGGGCCGGACCGGCCGGACTGAACGCCGCGCTGGTGCTGGGACGCCAGCAGCGCAGGACACTCGTGCTCGACAGCGGCCGTCCGCGCAACAGCCCCACGGACGAGATGCACATGTACCTCAGCCGGGATGGCTTCTCCCCCAGCGAGTTCCGCGCGATCGGCCGCGCCGAGCTCAACGCGTACGAGACGGTGGAGGTGCGCGAGGCCGAGGTGACCACGGCCAAGGCCATCGAGGGCGGCTTCGAGGTGCGGCTGGCGGACGGCACGAGCGAGCAGGCCAGGAAGATCCTGCTCGCGACCGGCCAGGTGGATCTCTTCCCCGAGGTCGACGGGCTCGTGGAGCGGTTCGGCAAGTGCGTGTTCCACTGCCCGTTCTGCCACGGTTTCGAGGCCAGGGACAAGCCACTGGCCGTGCTGGGCGGCGACTTCGTGAGCGCGATCCTCTCGCTCTACCTCGCGGACCGGTTCAGCACCGACGTCGTGCTGTGCACCAATGGCCCGTCGGCGTTGCCGGACGAGCTCGTCCGGAAGCTGCGCGACAACGGTGTGGCGATCAGGGACGAGCCGGTCGCATCAGTAGAGGGTGAGCTCGACGACCTCACCGTGGTTTTCGGCGACGGCACGCGCCTGCACCGCGGCGCGTTGTTCCACAAGACCGCGACGAAACAGCACTCCGCGCTCGCCGCCGATCTCGGTTGCGAGCGGTTCGAAGACGGCTGCGTCCGCATCGACGAGTTCCAGCAGACCTCGGTGCCCGGCGTGTTCGCGGCCGGTGACCTCGCCCGGCAGGCCGCGTTCCCCGAGGCGCTCACCTTCGTGATCCTCGGCGCCGCCGACGGCGCGCGGGCCGCGATCAAGATCGACAACGAGCTGTTCCGCGCGGACGCGGGCATCACGCCTCCGGCGGCCCGGCGGTGAGCGAGCACGCACAGCTGACGGAGATCTGGGCCGAGGTGCTCGGGCTCGACTCCGCCGAGATCCGCGACGACGTCACCTTTCTGAGCCTCGGCGGGGACTCCCTGCTCGTCGTGCGGGTCGCCGCGCTGGTCAGGCAGCGGCTCGGCGCCCGGCTCGCGATCACGCGGATCCAGCCCGCGCACACGCTCGCCGAGCTCGCGGAGCTCGTGCGCGACCACGCGGCGGACGGAGCCGTGGCGCAGTCGCCGCAGATCCGGGTCGGCCGCCGACTGGACACCGACGCGCCGTTCGACCTGCTTCCGTTGCAACAGGCGTACTTCGTCGGCCAGCAGGGCGCGTGGGAGCTCTCGCACGACTCGGCGCACTACTACATCGACTTCGCGCTGTCCGATGTGGACGACGAGTTCGCGGTGGAGGCGATCGAGGACGGCCTGCGCCAGCTGATGATCCACCAGCCCGTGCTCAGGGCGCGCATCTCCGCGGACGGGCGGCAGAACATTCTCCCCGCCGACGACCCGTCGGCGGACGAACCTCCGCTGCGCGTGCACGACCTGCGCGAGGCGAGCGAGGAGGAGGCCGGCGCGGAGGTCGAGCGCATCCGGGACGAGATGGGCGGCACCGGTCCCGATCCGCGCCACGGCCCCGGTTTCGCGGTGCGACTGTCCTTGCTGCCGAAGGCGCGTGCGAGAGTGCACATCGCGTTGAACCTCGCGCTCGCGGACGGCTGGTCCGCGCGGATCTTCATGCGGGACCTGCTGACGCTCGCCGCCGACCCTAACGCGATGCTGCCGCCGATGCTGGTCGACTTCGGCGACTACGTGGACGCCGTGCGGCGCATGCGGGAGACGCCGGAGTGGCGGCGCGACCGCGACTGGTGGTGGGAACGGCTCGACACCATGCCCGCGGCCCCCGCGCTTCCGCTCGTCGCCGATCCCGCGGAGGTCCGAGCGACCGGCATGGCGTTGCGGGAACGCGTGTTCGGGCAGTCGGAGTGGACCCGCGTGAAGGAAGCGTGCGCGCGCCACGACGTCACCCCGTCCGCCGCCTTCACGGCCGTCTACGCCCGCGTGCTGGCGAAGCTCACGGGCAGCAGGCGGATGCTGCTGAACACGTTGCAGGCCAACCGCCACCCGCTGCACCCCGACGTCGACCGCATGATCGGCGCGTTCTCCTCGACCGTGCTGGTACCGCTCGAACTGCCGGAACGCGCCAAGTTCGGCGACGTCGCGAAGTCGGTGGCCGCGCAGCTGAACGAGGCGCTGTCGCACAACCTCGTCAGCGGTGTCGAGGTGGCTCGCGAGCTGGCCAGGCGCCGGGGCACCCGGCGGCCGATCGCGCCGGTCGTCCTGCAGAGCGCGGTCGGCAGCATGATGACGATGCTCGACGAAGGACTGCAGGACGACTACGGGCCGTTGGGTGTGCTGGACGAACGCGACCACCACAACCGCATCCGGACTCCCCAGGTGATGCTGGAGCTGCGCGCGTACGAGGCCGCCGGCGACATGGTGCTCTCCATGGCGAGCATCGACGAGCTCTTCGACGGCGCCGCGCTCGACTCCCTCTTCGCCGAGGTGGTCGACGGCGTCAGCGGCCTCGTGCGCGAACAGGCGTGGGCAGACGTCGTGGAGCTGCGCGGCGACGCCCAGCCGGTGCAGCGGGGTGAAGAACCTCGAATCGCCGTGCAGCCCGGTCCTGCCAGGGGCGACGCCGAACTGGAGGTGGCCGCTGTCTGGGCCGAGATCCTCGGACTGTCCGAAGTGGATCGGTCAGCGAACTTCTTCGAACTGGGCGGCGACTCGCTGATGGCAATCCGGATGCTGCGACGACTGGGCAGCGACCGCGCGACGACACCGTCTCCCGGTGACTTCCTGCGCTCGCCTGTGCTCGCGGATCTCGCCGCGCTGCTGGACGGGTCCACGCCGTGAGATTCGACGATCTCTGGATCCAGGGCACCGGCGGTGTGCTGGGCGAGCTGGTCCCGATCGGCGACGCCGTCGCGGCCGGCCGTTGCCCGGCACACCGTGCGGAGAAGACCGGGATCGTGTCGGTCTCCGAGTCCTCGCGCACCGCGCCGGAGCTGGCGATGGACGCGGCGCGGGCGGCGATGACGCAGGCCGGGAACCCCGTGCCCGGCCTGCACCTGCACGCGGGGGCCTACGTGCAGGGTCCCGACCTGTCGTCGGCCGCCTGCAGGATCGCCGGTGAGGTCGTCGGCCCAGAGCTGCACGGGCTGACGCTGGAGATGTCGGCGCTGTCCAACGGATCGGTGGCGGCGCTGGAACTGGCGGCGAGCGTGCTGTCCGGCCGGCCGGACATGGCGTGCGCGCTGGTGACCGTCGCCGACCAGTTCCCGGAGAGCAGCATCGACCGCTGGAACGTCGACGCCGGCATCGTCGTCGGTGACGGTGCCGCCGCGGCGGTGCTCGGCAGGACACCGGGAAAGCTCCGGTTGCTCTCGGTCGCCTCGTACTCCGACCCCCGGCTCGAGACGGAACGGGCGGCCGCGGGAAGCGATCGCGGTGCCGCGGTGCGGCGGACCGTCCAGGGCACCAGGCGGGTGCTCGACCAGGCGCTGGCCGAAGCCGGGCACACGCTCACCGAAGCCAGGTGGGTGGTGCCGCCGTTCTTCGGCCGCACGCTCGCCGCCAGGTCCTACCTGGAGCCGCTCGGGCTCGACCCGCGCCGCACACTGCTGGAGTTCGGGCTCCGCACCGGTCACGTCGGTGCCGTCGACCAGTTGCTCGGGCTCGACCACGTGCTGCGCTCCGGCAGGCTGCGGCCCGACGACGTCATCGTCCTGCTCGGCGTGGGCAACGGGTTCACGTTCTCCTGTGCCGTGCTGCGGGCAGGTGAACTGGTCAGACGCGGGCGGTGAAGACGTGCTGTGCCAAGGGTGTCAGCGGACCGCAGGCACCCGGCAGCACCGGCCCCACGTGAAAACCGCCCGCCGTCAACCGCTCCACCCACTCGTGCTCGGTGAGGAAGATCCGGTCGGTGCCTGCGCGGAAGTCGGTGAAGTCCTGCCTGGGCTCACCGGCCCTGCCGGACATCAGGAACTGCATCGACGTCATCACCTGGTAGTGCTCCCGGCACGACTCGATCATCACCAGGTGGCCACCCGGCGCCAGCAGCCCGCGCAACCTGGCCAGCATCACGTCCACGTCGTGGGCGTTGTGCAGCACGTTCGCCGCGATGACGAGATCCACCGACCGCTCCGGCCGGTCCGGTTCGGCGTTGATGTCGAACAGGCCGAACCGCAGCCAGGGCCGGTCGGCGAACCGTTCGGCGGCGGGAACGAGGAAGAACCGGCTCAGGTCGGTGAACTCGTAGTCCACTCCGGACAGACCGGCGCGCTCCAGCTCGTCGACGACACCCGCGGTCGTGCCGCCGATACCCGCGCCCACCTCCAGCACACGTCGTGAACCGGCCTGCGCGAGCTGCCGCACCAGCACGGCGGCGATCCGGTTGGTGTAGGCGCTGATGATGTTGTGCGAGTAGGTGCCCAGCGCGGTGGCGAAGTCCCCGTCGGGGAACATGATGCTCTGCACGGAGACTTCGTCGCGCACGAGCAGCGGCAGGCAGTCGATGGACTCCAGGAAGAACCCGGTCAGCTCCTGCGGATAGCCCAGCGCCCGCCGGGCGTCGTCGAGTGCCGCCCGGGACGCGGCGAACTCGTCGTCCCCTGCCACCACCAGGTCGCGGTACCGGCCGTCCTCGGTCAGCCTGCCCTCCTCGACCAGCACCCGCAGCCAGCGCCGGACTATCCACCGGTGTCGCGGCACGACCCCCAGTGCGCGCATCACCTCCTGCGCCGACCGGGGTTCACCCGCCGCGAGTGCGTGGTCGACGCTCAGCGCACGGGTGATCCCGAGCAGCGCGGTCTCGTCGAGCCGTCGCATGTGCGCCGCGAGATCCGTCAGGTCGTGTTCCCGCAACGCTTCCATCCCGGCGTCGGCCGCCGTCTCGAACGACGTCATCGCGTGCCCTCCCACTCCACGCGCACGACGGGCTGCGGCTCGCCCGGCCGCACCCGTGCGAGGTGGTCGCGAACGGTCTCAGCGAGCCGTCCGGCCACGAACCGGACGATCGGATCGGCCGGCGCGGGGCCGGCCGGCGGGATCAGGTCCACCGGGTCGCCGGTCGGCGGGCACACCAGCAGCCGGGTGGGGTCGTCGAGGTCGAGCCCGACGACCGCACCGGTGCCGGCGATGCGCTCGCGAAGCACGTGCGGCGCAACACCTCCCGGGTCGTCGCACAGCAGCGCGTTGGGAACCGGAGTCCCGCCGCCACCGGCTGTCGCAGCTGGTGGTCCGACGTGCAGCACGACGTCGCAGCGGTAGCGGGTGAGCTCAGTGTCGGCGGTCATCGTCTTGGCCCGCACCGACAACGTGACCGGGCGGCCGCACCTGCCCGCGATCTCCGCGAGCACCTTGGGGTCGAACACGAACTCCTCGTCGGCGGCCGCGCGCCGGGCCGCGTCCTGGTCGTCGGAGGACAGCCACCGGTGGTACCGCCCTGCCAGCCCGGCGTGCCGGAAGTCGCCGATGATCACCCGGCCGCCGTCGGCGACCAGTGCCAGCGCGTCGGACACGACCGCGTCGAGGTAGTCCCCGCCGGGAAAGCACTGGGTCACCGAGTTGATCAGCACGCAGTCCGGGCGCCTGTCCTCCAGCGCGGCCACGACCTGAGGCGAACCGCTCTCGTGCGCGGCGGCGAGCACCACGCGGACACCGGGCAGTCCGGCTGCCGTCAGCCGTTGCACCGCGGCCTCGGAAACATCCGTGCCCACATAGCGTTCGACGTCCGCGCACAACCGGCGCAGCAGCAAACCGGTGCCACAGCCCAGTTCCAGCACACACCGCGGGTTGCCCTCACGCACCAGCTCCACGGTCCGGTCGATCCATTCGAGCATGTGCTCGCGGGGCAGCGGCTCACCGGTGTCCGACGCGCGCCAGCCGGACAGGTCGAGATCGGAGGACTGTTCGGCGTCGGAGGTCAGGTAGATCCACTCGTACACCTCCGACCAGTGCTCGAGGTGTTCCCGCACCAGCGCACCGAGCACCGGTCGCACGGCGACCGCGTCCGGGTGAGGCTGAACGACAATCTCCTCACCGGCGTACCGGGCCCTGCCGACCCAGGGGTGGGACGAGATCACGTCGATGATCGGGCGGGGGTCAGACATCGCTCTCCTTGAGCTCGGCGCGCATCCGGGCGGCGATGGCGCCGACGGCGGTTTCCTGCAGAACTGAGTAGTGGTGGGCGTCGACGTCGACGATGTCGAGGTGGCCGCCGACGAACGGCGTCCAGCCGAGGTCGGCCATGAACACGTCGTCCACGCCCATGCCGATACCGGCGTTGCGCGGTGACGGACGGCAGGCGCGGAAGAGCAGCACCTCGGTCGCGGCGTCGAGCCGATGTGCGACGTGATCGGCCAGCATCCGCAGATGCCTCGCGAACACCGCGAGCCGCAGGTCGGTCGTGGCACCGGACAGACCGTGCTCCCGCAGCCGCGCGGCGATCTCCTCCCGCCGGGCGGCGGGGGTGAGCGCGGCCAGTGCGTCGTCGGCGCCCAGGTCGATCCCGCGGGCGGCTTCCAGCGAACGCAGGAAGCGCAGGCACACCTCACCGTCGGCGTCGCTCGCCGTGATCTCGGTGATGTGCTGCGGCAGGTTGGAGTCGATCAGCACGAGGAGCTCGACCTCGTCTCCCGCCCCGGTCAGCTCCACGGCCATCTCGTGCGCCACGGTTCCGCCCATCGACCAGCCGCCGAGCCGATACGGCCCCTCCGGCTGGCAGGCGCGAACGGCGTCAACGTACTGGCGCACCAGCGCGGGCATGTCCTGCGGCGCATCCAGCCCGGCCAGTTCGGGATCCGTCAGGGTGATCACGGTCTGGTCCTGGCCGAGCAGACCGGCGAGCTCGGCGTAGCAGAGCACGTCGCCGCCGGAGGGGTGCACCAGGAACAACGGCCGGGAGGTGCCCTGCTGGAACATGATCGCGTTGTCCGGTGGCCCCGCCAGCTCACGCAGGCTTCGCACGTAGCGGTCGAAGACCTGCTCGGCCCGCACCGGATCGACTTCGGGCGCAAGGACGTCCCACTGCACGAGGAGCGCGCCGCGTTGCACGTACACCTGGTGGTCCAGCACCACCTGCGGGGTCTGGCTGACCGCGTGCACCTGCTCCCCCACCCAGTCGAGATCGTGCGGCTCCTCCAGCACGTCCTCGACGCCGACGGCTCCGGTGAACACCACCGGCACCAGATAGCTCCTGCCGTCGCCCGCCGACTTCTCCGCGAGGACGTCCAGGCCGGAGAACGCGCCGTGGTCGAGATCGGCGAACAGGCGTCGTTGCGTCGCTTGAGCCCGTTCGGCGAACGTGCCCGCGGCGGCGGACTCGACCTCGTGGATCTGCAACGTCGTGAAGTCACCCACCAGCCGGTTGACGTCCGGGTGCACCTGGCGGCGGTCGTAGCGGGTCAGGGTCAGCGCGAACCGCTCGGTTCCCGACCACTCGCCGAGTGCTTGCGCGTACGCGGTGAGCAGCAGGGCGGTCGGGGTGACGCCCAGGTCGCTCGCCTCGCGCTTCACCGCGTTCCACTCAGACCGCTCCAGCCGCGCGGCCAGGCGGTGGAAGCGCCGCGGGCCGTGGCTGTCGGCCGCCGGAAGCACCGGTGCCTGTGGCAGCCGCGGGATGCGGGAGAGCCAGTAGTCGCGGGCTCGCGCCAGTTCGCTCTCGGAGACCGCGCGTTCCGTCTCGTTCACGTACTGGGCGAAGGTGATTCCCGGTTCGGGGAGTTCCCTTCCCGCGTCCGCGTAGAACAGCCGGACCTCGCGGTCGGCGATCAGGTAGCTCGCGACGTCGCAGACGAGGACGTCGACCCCGATGAACAACCGGGTCCTGCCTCCCGGCAGCGTGGCCGCCTGGATCTCCACCAACGGCCAGCGGTCGTGGCGCGGCACGCGGTGGGCGATGCGCTCGCGCAGGGCGGCGAGCTTCTGCTCCCGTTGCGCTGCTTCGGTCCTGCTCAGGTCATGACATCGGATTCGGTAGGGAGGCACCCGGTCGAACGTCAGGTTGCGTCCTTCCGCGGTGACGACGGTGCGCAGCATGGGGTGCCGGTCGATCACCACGCGCCAGGCCGCCTGGTACCTGTCGAGATCGAGGTCCGGGCAGTCGTACTCCAGGTAGAAGTGGCACGCCACCCCGCCGAGCCTCGCGTTGGTGCGGCCAGCCCAGTAGGCGCGCTGCACCGGGGTGAGCGGGAAGTCCCCGTCCTGGCGTGGTGCGAGCTCCTTCCGGGTCACGGGTCGCTCGGGCACCCGCACCGACACCAGGGGCGCCAGCCCGGCGATCGTGGGGTGCGCGAGCAGGTCACTCAGTCGCAGGTCGACACCGTGGTCGTCGCGCAGGCGCGCCAGCATCCCGGTGGCCAGCAACGAGTGGCCACCCAGCGCGAAGAAGTCCGCGTTCGTGTCCCGCACCTCGAACCCGAGCACATCCGTCCACAGTGCACAGAGCAGCTTCTCGCTGTCGTCGGAGGACTCGGGCACCTCCGCGCCTTGCTCGGTCTCGACGGCCATCCGCTCGTTCAGGTCGCTCGGTGACACGCCGATCACCGGCGGCAGGTGCCCGCCGAACGCCGCAGCCAGCAGCCGGTCGAGCGAACGCATGCCGTCCCGCGCGCCGAGCGAGTGCCAGATCGCCACCGTGCGTTCACCGCCGTCCGGGCCGACCCGCCAGCCGTCCCAAGCGACGCTGAACCACGTGGTGGTGTCGTTCCGGCGTCGTTCGGCCATCGCGTCCAGGAAGCGGTTGGCCGCCGCGTACGGCCCGAGCCCGAGGCCACCGACCAGTGTCGTCGCCGACGACATCAGCAGCACGGCCCTCGGCCTGCCCGGCAACCCCGCCAGCGCCTCCTCCAGCACCAACGCGCCGCGGACCTTGGCGCGAACGTGCGCCTGGACGATGTCGGGCCCGAGCGTCCTCAGTGGACGAACTCCGGTCGACGCCACCACTCCGGCGGCGTGGATGACGAGATCGATCCGCCCGTGCAGTGCGACGAGCTCGCTCACCAGTGCCCTGGTGGCCTCCAGGTCGGAGGCGTCGACCTGGCGCAGGGAGACGGCAAGGCCGCGCCCAGCGAGCTCATCGACCCGCCGGGCCCGATCTTCCGCCGCCGTGCGGGACGTCACCACCACCGTGGCGCCGTGGACGGACGCGAGGTGCTCCGCCATGGTGAGCCCCACATCGCCGCCGCCACCGATGACGAGCACGACGCCAAGTCCGGTCACGGGACGGTCGGCCGGGCGCCACACCGTCATGCCGCGCCGCCAGCGCAGTCCGCCGCGCACGGCGATCTCCGCCGGCCGGCCACCATCGTGCGGCAGATCGGCGACCTCGGCCGCGATCTCGTCCGGACGCACCTCACCGTCGAGATCGAGCGACCGCCAGTGCAGCGCGGGCATCTCCTGGGCCAGCACTCTCGGCAGCGCCAGCACGGAGGCCACCGCGGCATCGGGCCGGTCAGCGCTCTCCACCTGCTGTGCCCCGACCGTCACCTGCACCCAGTGCCGAGGTCGCAGGTCAGCCACGGCGGCGGCGATCCGTCCGGTCTCGTGCACCGTTCGCTCGACGTGTTCCACGAGGTCGACGCTCCGCCGCGCACCCACCAGGGACACGACACCGTCAAGTTCCCGACCATCCACTTCGGACAATATGTCCGCACCTCGTGCCTTCAGCGCCACGCTGACCGCGCCGTCGTCGTCACCGACGACCAGCCAGCGTCCCTCGATCGGAGCCGCGCCCGGCAACGGCTCGGCCCGGCTCCAGGTCGGCAGCTGCAACGGCTCGTCGACGGACGCGCCCGAGGTCGTGACGGGCAGGTTCTCCTGCGGGTCGACCCAGCAGCGACGCCGGTCGAAGGGGTACTCGGGCAGGGCGACGCGCACACCCGCGGCGCGGTCGACCGCCGCCAGGTCCACCGGAACACCGTGTGACCACAGCGTTCCCGCGACGCCCAGCATCGCCGACCGCTCGCCATCCCGCGGGAAACCGGCGACCGTGTCGATCAGACCGGGCAGTCCGTGTCTGCGGGCGAGAGCGGCGAGACTCGCCCCAGGACCGATCTGGACCAGCACGGCGGGTCCGTCCTGCACCGCGGCGCGCAGTGCCCCGGAGAAGTCGACCGTCGAGCGGAGGTGGTTCACCCAGTGCTCGGGGTCGGTGAGCTCGTTGGTGGCGAGCCTGCCGGTGAGGGTGCTGACGACCGGCAGCGCGGGCGGGTTCGGGCACAGCCCCCGCAACGCCGCCCTCAGCCGGGGTATCGCGGGCTCCACCAGCCGGGAGTGGGCGGCGGCGTCGAGCGAAAGCTCCTCGGTGCCGACACCCTCCGCCTTCAGCGCGGAGGCGAACACGGCGATGTCGTCGCGAGGCCCCGCGACGACGCAGGCGTCCTCGGTGTTGATCACGGCCAGGTCGATCGACGGGTGTGCGGTCAGAGCAGTGCGCACGTACGACACGTCCGCGGTGACCGCCAGCATCACGCCCCGTCCCGCGGCTTCCGCCATCCCGATCGAACGGGCGGCGACGACCCCCGCCGCCTCGGCTGGGCTGAACACGCCCGCGACCGTGGCGGCGGCGTACTCGCCGAGGCTGTGGCCGAGCAGGACGTCCGGCGTGATCCCCCACGTGCGCAGCAGGATCGCCTGAGCCAGGCACACCGCGAACAGCGCGGGCAGGCCGACCGCGGGATCGCGGGCCAGTTCGGCGTCCGAGCCGAGCACGACGTCGCGGATGTCGGCGCCCAGCAACGGGATCAGGAGCTCAGCCTGGTCGTCGATCACCGCGGCGAACTCGGGTTCGTCGCGGTAGGTCTGCGCTCCCATGCCGGGGTGCTGGCTGCCACCACCGGGAAAGGCGAAGATCACCCGTGGCGCGGTGTCGCCCGTTTCCCGGCCGGACAGCACCGGCACACGGCCGAGTTCCTCGCGACCGCTAACCACGGCCGCCAGCCGGTTGCGGTGGGCCTTGCGGCCGATTCGCAGCGTGTGCGAGATATCGGCCAGGTCTTCTTCCGCGCCTGCCAACGCGGACGCGGCGGCGGAGAGCGCACGTTTGCCGTGCGCGGACAGCACGATCAGCCGCGGCGCGTCAGTTTTCGGCGTCGTGGCACGAGAAGGCGCCTCGCCGAGCACCACGTGCGCGTTCGTGCCGCCGATGCCGAAAGAACTCACGCCCGCACGCCGGACACCGGTCCAGGGACGTGCTTCGGTGACCACGTCGAAGGGCGACCTGTCGAGGCCCAGATCGGGATTCACCGGTTCGGCGTGCAGCGTCGGCGGGATCAGGCCGTGCCGCAACGCCAGCACGGTCTTGATGAACCCGGCGATGCCCGCCGCCGAGTTCGCGTGCCCGATGTTGCTCTTGACCGAGCCCAGGCCGCACCACGCCGGTCCGCTGCCGAACACCTTCTTCAACGCCGCGACCTCGATCGGGTCGCCGAGTCTCGTGCCCGTGCCGTGCGCCTCGACGTAGCCGACCTCTCGAGGGCTGACGCCCGCGACACCGAGCGCCTCGGCGATCACCCGTGCCTGTCCGGAGACCGACGGAGCGGTGAACCCCACCTTGGAGGCACCGTCGTTGTTGACAGCGCTGCCGTGCAGCACGGCCAGCACCGGGTCGCCGTCCGCGAGAGCGTCGTCGAGCCTGCGCAGCACGGTCACGCCCACGCCCTGGCTGAACACGATGCCGGTGCCCTCGGCGGAGAACGCGCGAACCCTGCCGTCCACGGAGAACATCGCGTCCGGCACGTGCAGGTAACCCTGGCCCTGCGGGACCGTCAACGACACACCGCCCGCGAGCGCGGTGTCGCACTCTCCTGCCAGCAGCGACTGCGCGGCGAGGTGCACGGCGACCAGTGAGGTCGAACAGGTGGAGTTCACCGCCACCGCGGGGCCGCGCAGGTCGAGCCGGTGCGCCACCTGCAACGGGAGGTAGTCCGTGACCGTCGCCATCGCGGTCTGCAGGCTGCCGACCGGATCCGCTCCGCCGCCGACCGCGCTGTAGCGATGAGCGAGGTTGCTCATGAGGTACGAGCTGTGCGCGGCGCCCGCGAACACCCCCACGGCACCCGCGCCCGCACCGTGCCCGTGCCCTGCGGACTCCAGCGCGTGCCAGCAGCACTCCAGGAACAGCCGCTGCTGGGGATCGAGCAGCGCCGCCTCGTTCGCGGTGAGCCCGAACGCCTCCGGGTCGAACAGGTCCTGTCCCTCGATGAGCCCCGCGACCGGAACGTAGGAGGGATGGCCGAGCAACGACGCCGGCACGCCCGCTCGCCGCAGGTCGGCATCGGTCAGCCTGGTGAGGCCTTCCCGTCCGCCGGCGAGCAGGCGCCAGAACTCTGAGACGTCGGGCGCGCCGGGAAATCGGCAACTCACCGCGGTGACCGCGAGCAGAGGCTGGTTCATCGGGCGAGCTCCGCCGCCATCGCCCTGGCCTGCCGCCGGTCGGCCGCCCTGCCACCGGCGGCGCGGACCTCGGGGCCACGCGCGCCGATGATGTGTTCGGCGAGTGCTCGAACCGTGTTTTGTGCGAACAGGTCGACCACCGACAACGTCTCGCACAGCTCGGTGCGCAGTCTGCGGTGCGCCACGACGAGGTTCAGCGATGTCGCACCCAGGTCGAAGAACGCCCGGTCGAGGTCGACGGTCCGCCCGAGCAGTTCGGTGAACACCTCGCGCACCGCTTCCAGCACCCCGGTGTCGGCGACCGGTGGAGAGGATTCTTGCTGCGTGGCACCAGAACTGCTCAAGGCAGGCAGCTCGGGAGCACGAGGCGCGGCGACCACGGCAGGCGCGCCGGGCAACGGCGCCAGCTCGATCAACCCGTCGACGGGCAGACCTTCTGCGAGAGCCACGCCTGCCCGTGCGGCGGCGCCCGACACTGAGCGCGCCCACTCCCCCGCCGCCGACAGCGCCTGTGCGGGCGACAGGTCACCGGGGTGCACGACCACGGACAGCCGGAGTCCCCGCTTCTCCGCCTCACCCCGAATGGCGGTCCACAGGTCGGCCGGGGCCTCCTCCGCCACGCGGGCCACCGGTGCCGGCCCGCCCGCGTAGGGGTTGGGCAGCGCCGAATGGTCGACCTTGCCGTTCGCGGTCACGGGCAGTGCGCCGAGCTGCACGAACCGCGCGGGGATCATGTAGTCCGGCAGTCGTTGCGCCAGTCCTGCCACCGCGCGGCGCTCGTCCCACCCGTCGTCCGCGACGACGTGGGCGACGAGCCTGGGCCGCTGGTCGGGTCCTGGCAGGGCCGACACGACGCCTCGGCGCACCCCGTGCTGCCGCGCGAGGACGGCCTCGATCTCGCCGAGCTCGATCCGGTGGCCGCGCACCTTGACCTGACGGTCGACCCTGCCGAGGAACTCGACGGTGCCGTCCGGCCGCCACCGCCCCAGATCGCCGGTGCGGTAAAGCCGTTGCCCGAGAAGAGGATGCGTGCGGAAGCGGTCGGCCGTCTGGGTCGAGTCGCCGATGTACCCGCGGGCGACCCCATCGCCCCCGATGTGCAGCTCGCCCGCGACGCCCACAGGGACCGGCCCGCCGTCCTGGTCGAGGATCTGGAAGCTCTGACCGCGCAACGCCCTGCCGTACGGGATGCTCGGCCACCGCGGGTCCACCTCGTCCACCGGGTGGCAGATCGACCAGATGGAGGCTTCGGTGGCACCGCCCAGGCTGATGAACCGGACGTCGGGCGCCATGGCGCGCAAGCGGTCGGGCAGCGACACCGGAATCCAGTCACCGGACAGCATCACCAGTCGCAGCGACCGCAGGTCCCTCGCCGCCGCCTCCTGATCGGCCTCCGCGTAGTCCACCAGCATCTCCAGCAACGCGGGCGCGGTGTTCCACACGGTGATCCGGTGCGTGGCGAGCAGTTCGAGCCAGTGCTGCGGGTCGCGCTGCCGCTCCGGCGCCGGCAGGACCAGCGCACCGCCCGCGCCCAGCACGCCGTACACGTCGAACACGGACAGGTCGAAGCTCAACGCGGACAGGGCGAGGACGCGGTCGTCGTGGCCGATGCCGAACCGGTCGACGACGTCGTCGATCGTGCACCGCGCCATCCGGTGCTCGACGGCGACGCCCTTCGGCGACCCGGTCGAACCCGAGGTGAAGATCACGTAGGCCAGCTCGTCCGCGCGCGGCTCGCCCGGCGTCATCCCACCAGGCTCGATCTCGTCGATGCGGTGCACCGAAGTCCCTAGCGGCGCTTGCAGATCCACGTTGGTGATCAGGTGACGAACCTCGGCACGCGCGCAGATCGACTCCAGCCGTGCCGCGGGCCACGACGGCTCGACCGGGACGTAACCCGCGCCGCAGAGCGAGATGCCCAGCGCCGCCGTGATCTGATCGGCGGACTTCGTGCACACCACCGCGACGAGGTCACCGGGACCGACCCCGTGCGCCGCCAGGTGGCCGGCCACGTTCCCGGCCGCCGCCCTCAGCTCGCCGTGCGTGACCGCGACACCGTCCTGCAGCACGGCCGCCGTCTCGTCCGCGCGCCGCACCGCGCTGCGCCACGGATCGTGCAGCAGTTCCCCCACCGGTCCGAAGGGCGCGCAGTCGAGCAGCTCGGCCTCGGCGAAGGTGGGATCCCAGCCGAGACATCGGTCCTGCCAGGCGACGTCGTCATCGGCGAGGCGCCGCAGCAGCCGCAGGTACGCCGCGGCCATGCCGTCCACGTACCCCGGCGGCAGGGCCTCGTCGACGGCGTCCCACGCGACGCGCAGCACCCCTCCCTCCTCCCAGACGATGTGGTCGAGCAGCACCTGAGGCGTCTGGGAAACCCCGAACACCTCCTCACCGAGCCACGCCGCCGCTGGCTCGTCGCCGGCCCCGAGCCCGATCCCGCTCGTGAACACGACCGGGTAGGGCGGAGCACCGTCGACCACCCGCCGGTCGCCGTGCGCGCGGATCACCTCGACCCCCGACACCGACCGGTGGTCGAGATCGGCCCAGAACTGGTGGTTGACAGTGCGCGCGTAGTCGGTGAAACCCGGCCACTCCAAGGGATCGACCGCGGGCAACGCGATCAGCGCGGTGGTGGTGAAGTCGCCGACGAGGTGTTCGAGGCCGGGTTCGTCGGGGCGGTCGAACAGGGTCGCGTTGAGGCAGAACGGATCCCGCGCACCCCAGCGGTTCAACACGAGCGCGAACGCGGTGAGCAGCAGCGCCGTCGGGCTGATGCCCTCGCGCGCCGACCGGTCGCGCAGCCGTGCCCAGGCGGAGCGGTCGAGCCGGACCTCGTGCCTGGTGAACCTGGGAACGCCGATCTCCCCGGCTGACCTCGTCCACGGCAACCCCGGGCCACCCGGCAGGCTCGCCGCGCGAGTCCGCCAGTAGCGCTCGTCCTCTTCCCGCCGGTGCGCGTCGGTGTCCCTGCGGCGTACGAGCTCACCGAAGGTCGTCGGTGCGCTGGGCAACGGTGCCGCCGGATCGTCCGTCAGCACTCGCCACTGCCGCATCAACAACATCCAGCTCGCCATGTCCATCGCGAGCACGTCGACCCCGAAGTGGATCCGGGTGCGCCCGCCGGGCAGGAACGTCGCGTGCAGGTCGAACAACGGCCCCGTGTCGGGAGACAGCACCTGGTGCGACTTCTGCTGCCTGAGCTCGGCGAGCACGCGCTCGCACTCCTGCTGTCGCACGGCACGCAGGTCGGTGACGCCGAACCGGTGGTGCCGTCCGCGCGGTCCGATGCGCTGCCTGCCGTCGTTCCCGACGACCATGCGCAGCATCGGATGCCGGTCGACCAGTCGGTTCCAGGCTTCCTCCAGGCGCTTCAGATCCGTTTCCTGGTCCCCAGAAACAGGATTCCGGTCGTACTCGTAGTAGTAGAACGTGGCGACGCCACCAAGCGGGAACGCCGGATCACGCCCCACCCAGTAGGCCGCCTGCACCGGAGTGAGCGGAAAAGATTCCTCGTTCTCCGGACCCCCCACCGCGAGAACCTCCAACGAGCGCAACGACGCCTGTCCCAGGAACGCGGTCAACGGCAGGTCGAGCCCCAGCCGGTCACGCAACCGCCGCCGCAACCTCACCGCGAGGAAGGACTCCAGCCCCAGACTCGTCAAAGGCACGTCGGGACCGAGCTCGTCCCTGCCGATGCCCAGCACCTCGGCCACACATGAACCGACGTCACCCCGCATCGACTCACTCGGCTCACACTGCATGGACGAGGACATGCCACCTCCCGCGACAGAACGTCTCAACGCTCACCCGTTCGCGTCGGGCGAAGGGTCCAGCTAGGTATACGATAATGAATGTCATTATCGCTAGGTAACGACGATCACTCGACCGAGGAACCCAGATGCCTGACTCATACGCCGGCGCGGCCGAACACTTCGACCTGATCACCAAGCCCTACTGGTCCGCGATCGGCCCTGCGCTGCACGCGGTGCTGCGGCAGGCGGGCGACGGCCCCGTCGTCGACATCGGCACGGGCACGGGGCTCGGCCTGCCCACGATCGGGAAAGCCCTGCCGGCGCACGAGATCATCGCGATCGAACCGTCGCCGTCGCTGCGCATCGGCCTGTTCTCCCGGCTCGCGGACCATCCGGAACTGGCCAAGCGGGTCACCGTGCTGCCCACCGGCGCGCAGGAAGCCGAACTCCCACCACGGCTCGGCGCCGTGGTGGGGATCAACATGCTCGGCCACCTGAGCCCCGCCGACCGGGCCACGCTGTGGAACCGGATCGCGGCCTCGCTCGCACCTGGCGCGCCCGCGGTGTTCACCCTGCAGCCGCCGGACCGTCCCGCGAGCATCCCGGAGAGCCCGTTCGGCGAGGCCGTGGTCGGCCGCCTGCGCTACAGCGCGTCCGGGTCGGCGGAACCGTCCGGAGAGCACCAGGTCACCTGGCGGGTCACCTACCGCGTCCACGACGGGGCGACCCAGCTCTCCGAGCAGACGATGGAGCATTGTTGGTGGACGGTGTCGGAAGGACAGCTCGACGACGAGCTGCACCGCGCAGGCCTGGCAGCGAGCAGCCGCGACGGTCTCGTGGTGATTCACCAGCAGTGACGAAGCAACCGCATGCTTCCTCAGCCCGCTCAAAATGTTCCTCGGCCAGGGGAAAGACGTTCCGATGACGGCTCCAGGCAGTAGACAGGACAGGAATGGCGGCACCGCCGGCAACGTCTTTTCAGGAACGAGGTATCACGATGACCCGAACTCTGCTGCAGGAGCCCGAACAGCTCGTCGGCGGCATCGAGGCGCCGTGCGTCACCCCGCTCGGCACGCTCGACGACGACGGGGGTGACGCGGGCGCCGGACTCGACGCCACGGCACCGAAGCCCGTGCTGGCCATCATCTACCCCGGCGTCTGACGAGGCCCCGATGTCCAGACGTGTCTGGGTCGCGGAGGGCGTGGCGAGCGACGGGGCGATCTACGGCCGCACGCTGCAGCTGCCCGCTCCCGGCACACCTCGCGCCGGTGTGGCGAGCGGCGTGCACCGCTCACGGCCCGCCGTGCTCAAGAGCCACCTCGGTGACATCCCGTCGTGCCCCTGCCTCGCCGCTCTGTCCACTCCGGACGACGAACCCGCCGCAGGGTGAATGATGCTCGCCGGACTCGCGGAAAGGCTCGCCCCTGTCTTCGCCGACGGGGAACCGACGCTGCTCACCGACGACCCGGAGCTGGCTGACTGGCTCGGGTCGTCCGGACTCCCGGTGCTGACGTTCGACGACCTCACCGGTCGCGACGCCCTGCCCACCCGGATCGTCGCCGTGCCACTGGACTACGGCCGGATCCCCTCCCGGCGCGTGCTTCGGGACGTCCTGTCGGGCAGCAGCGTGCTCTGGGTTCCGCTGGCCTCCTTCTCGCCTGACCTCAGCACGGCCAGGTACGCGGTCGAGAAGCTCCTCGAGGTCGACTTCACCCGCTCGGTGGCGAACAACCGCCACCTGATCTGCCGCCTCATGCTCGCCAGGGGCGACGTGACGTTCTCGGGTCCAGGCACGAAACTCGCGCTGCGGCTGCCGGAAGTGCTGCAGCTGTCGAGCCGCACGCGCGTCGACCTGTTGCCAGACGAGCATTCCACCGTGGGCAACTACTTCGAGGTCGCCTTCTCGCCGGCGGACCTGGCAGGCCGGCTGGACGCCGGGATGTCGGTCTCCGGCACGCTTCGCGTCGACTCGGTCCTCGTCGCCAAGCACCGCGAGCTCAGGGGCCGCACGGCCGACCAGTTCACGGCCGCCACCAGGGTCGCCGAGGAGATGCGCAGAGCCTGCCCGCTCAACCTGTCCATCGTGGACAGCCGGATCGTCGGCGGCCTCGGACCGTTCGCCGACGACATCGAGGCGCTGAGCGGACCGGAGTACCGCGGCGCGGTGACCGAGGTCGCCATCGGCACGGGGGCGTTGGCGCCCGACGGCATCGACTGGAGCCTCAACTGCCTGCTCAACGAGAGCGCGGCGGGGATCCACCTCGGCGTGGGCAACGGCTTGACCGGCATGCACTTCGACTTCCTGGCAACGGAGGCGGTTCTCGATGGATGAGCAGACCCGGCAACTCGTCGACTCGATTCACCTCGACCCGGCTGACGACGGCACCGCCACCGCGGTCGACGACCGGACGCTGACGGCCTTTCACCTCAACCGGACGGCCTACCTGGTCACAGACGCGCTGCGGTCGCCGCGCACCGCGGAGCAGCTCGCCTCCGTCCTGGCCGCCGCGGTGGGCTGCGCGACGGAGAAGGCCACCGCGCCGGTGGCGGTGCTCCTCGCCGAACTCGCCGAGCTCGGCTGGATCGGCCCGGCGTCACGATGAGCGGCGACGGTGTCTCGACGAGCCGTGGAGCGACTGAGAGTCACCACCCGGAGTGCGGCACGTCCATTCTTCCGGACGACCACCTTCGAAACACTCAGTCGAATTCGATTCGATCGACCACTGCGTCGGACTCTCGCCGTGAGTGGGCACCGAATCGTGCTGATGCGCTTTCACCGTACTGACTAAATTCGCGTCGTCCGGGTTCCACACAGCCTGAACGCGACTACTATCAGTAGCAGAACGATTACCGCTTGACTGGAGTCGAGGTGCGGTTTGAGCGCGCATGACAGGCACGTCCTGCCGCCACCACCGGTGTGGCTGCGCACCGAGGAGAACGGCGTGGTGCGCGCCGACCTGATCATGAAGGTCTGGACCGGCAGGTGCGACAGGGTGTCGATGCGACTGACTCGCGACCACGTCGTGCTGGTGCAGCTGACCGCGGACATGGGGACGTCCGGCACCCGCTCGCACGTAGTCGCGCGTGCGACCACGGCGCAGCGGGCCACCAGCCTGATGAAGGAACTGCTTTCGACGATCCAGTCGGCGCTGCAAAGCCACCACGGCGGATGCATCGAGGTGTGCCCAGACCGCGGTCCGGAGCTGACGCTGCTGCTCGGTGGCCCTGCCGTGATGCTGACCGGAGCCTGACATCGAACCGACTCGACACGGCGAAAGCCTCTCCCGCGGGCCAACAGGATCCACACTCGCGCGGGAGCCTGCGAACACGGACGCGGCCATCACCCGATCCTGAGTCGTCCACTCGACTGCTCAACATCGTTTGATGACCGCGCCCGCGTTCCGGATCACGAAGTCCGGCTGGAGCATCGCACGTCAGGGTTGGGGATCGCAGTTCCACCACGCTCCACCGAGGTCCCGGTCGTCTTTCACGTAGTGGACCGAGTGAGTGGTGTACGTGGTTTCGCGGCGACAGAGGTTCCAGGCCTCATGCCAGCCCTTGGAATTGTTTCCACTCGTGGGAACGCGTACATAGGTGTCACCTGCGGCGTTGGCTGTGGCCGGCAGGGCGACAGTGCCGATCGCTGCAGCTGCGGCGATCAGGGTGACGCTGGCCAGCTTTGCCAGTTGTTGTCGTCGAGAAGACGTGTGCAGCTTTGTCACTGGAACTCCATATCTGTTTTCCACGGTTGATGTTTCCTCGGGCGAGTGCCAATTTACTGCGGCCACAACCGAGACGAACACACCGCGCTCAGACTTTCCTAGAATGCCTGACATTTGTCATCGTATCGGTGATGATTCGGACGGATGGACAGGGATGACAAAGTCAGCGATCGGCAGCCGAGGACGCCTGCGAGTATTCCGGCTCTTGACCCGATCGCTGTCACCGCCGACGCAAGCGACTTCGCCGGGCGCCTCGGCGGGCGGTCGCCGCACCGCAGACCGGCTCGCCGCTGTCCTGGCCGCCGCGATGGGTTGCGCGCTGGAGAAGGGCTTCGAAGGTCGTCGCAGTTGAATTCCGGACTCGAGGCCTCCGGCGCAGGACGCCGGTCGTGGCCCGACGATCGTGGCACGACGGCACGGATTCCTGAATCCACAGCGTGCTCGCGAAATCGCCGAGGGCGTGACGGTGCCTCAGTTGCGATATTTCCCAAAGCCGCGCCAGCTAGGACTTCTCGCCCGTCACGCCACCTGTCCAACCGAGTCGCGACCGCGGGCGTGGACGGCGAGAGCTTCCTCCGTCGCAGCGACGAAAGCGCGTTCACCGCGATGCGAAGGCGCGTTCGCGTCAATTGACGGCGTGGGCCAGAAGGTGGTCAGGGGCGGGAATCCCGACGCAGCCCCAGCCCGCCCACGCGGGTCACCCGGCCTGGGCGCGGTGAGATACCAGGACCGCGACCAGGCCGGATCCAGCGTCACGCGCGACGGCGACGGACCACGAGCATCGCCACGGCGCCTGCGCCGACGAGACCCAGACCGCCGAGCAGCAACCACGCCGGGGAGGCGCCGGTCGCGGCGAGAGGCGGCGGCGTGGTCGACGACGACGGAACCGCCACCGAGGACGACGGAGCCGGAACACTGCTGCTGGGCTTCGGCGGCACGCTGCTGCTCGGTTTGGGCGGCACGCTGCTGCTCGGCTTGGGCGGCACCACGCACGGCGGCGTCTTGTAGGTGCCGTTGAGGTTGTACCGCGCGTCGTCGTAGGCCTTCACGACCACGGTGAACGTGTGCGCCACGGTCCCGTCGAGCGTGAACTTGTCGCTGTAGCTCTTGCCGAACTTCTTGTCGACCAGAACTTCGGCACCGGCCTTCACCAGCACCGTGTTCTTCTCCTCTGGCGCGTAGTACCGCAGGTCGACGGTGAGCACAGCCTTGTCCTTGACGCACTCGGCGCTCGCCGTGGGAACGTGGGCACCGGCGGGGGTCGCCAGCACCGGCGCGGCGAGGGTGGCCACGGCGGCCACCGCGAGCACGCCGAGAACTCTGCTTGCCATCAAGATCTCCTGCTTTGGTCGACTGAGGGCGAACCGACCACAGTGGACTGTCGGTCGCCGGACGGCGGCAAGTTAGCAACGAAAGCCGTCGCGGTGGCGCGCCGAGCAACCTCGACGTCTGTTCCGGGGGTAATCCCTCGCGACCGCTCGCCCGAGGTCCCCGACGGCACCGGCGAGAAGTGGAAAACCCTTGTCCAACACGGACGTGTTCGAACAACCGCCATCCTGGCGTGGTCAGTGTCAGGCCCGAACCGCTCAGCTTTTGACGATCAACGGGGTCAGCGCCCCCACGCAGGCGAAGCACAGCCCGAGCACCAGCCAGCCCGGTCCGCTGCCCAGGCACAGCACGGTGAGCAGACCTGGCGCGGCGGCGGTGGCGAAACCCCGTCCGAGCGCGAAGAAGCCTTGGTACTGCCCGTGTGCGCCCTCCGGGGCGAGTGCGAAGCTGAGCCCGAACGAGCCGGCCGACGTCCAGAGCTCCCCCGCCGTCAGCAGGACTACGAAGAGCACGAGCAGTGCGACCGCGCTCCACGGCGGCAAGTACCCGGTCGGCACGATCACGCAGCACGCCGCGAACAGGACCAGCCCTGCCCAGCGGCAGAGCCGCGCGGCGGTCGCGTTGTCCTCGGCGTCCCTGCTGGCCCTGGTCTGCAGGAAGATCACCATGACGGTGTTGACCACGACCAGCGCCGCGACCACCAGCGGTGGCGCGGTCGTGTGGCCGACGATCCAGAGCGGCAGGGCGAACGAGAGCATCGGGCCGTGCAGGGAAAGCACGCCGCAGGCGAACGTCACCAGCACGTAGCGGCCGTCGCGGAAGACCCTCAACGGATGGCTGCGCGGCGCGGTCGCACCGGTGGGGACGTCGGCGGGCAGCCGGCGCAGCGGCACCGCCGCGCCGACGTACGTGGCCGCGGTGCCCAGCAGCAGCACGGTGTACGCGGTGGTCGTGCCGGACTGGATGGCCAGTGCGGCGAGACCGGCGCCGACGGTGATCCCGATGTTGGTGACCACCCGCAGGTAGGCCCGGAAGCGAACGCGTTCCGCGCCCTCACCGACGGTGGCCACCAGCGCACCGCGCGCCGCCGTGCTGCCCTGCTCCGCGAGCAGGAAGACCGTGATGGCACAGAGGAACCAGGGAAACGACCGGACGAGCACCAGCCAGGTGAGGGTCAGGAACTGGGTCGCCAGCAGCACGGTGTAGACCCGGCGCGGCCCGAACCTGTCGGCCAGGCCGCCGAGCGGCACCGATCCGGCGAGCGACACCAGACCGGCCGCGGTGAGACCGAGCGCGACGTCGCGCACGCCGAAGCCCGCGACCCTGGTGAAGTACAGCGTGCTGGTCGGCAGGTACAGGCCGCTGCCGATGGTCTTGACGAACCAGGAGAAGGCCAGCAGGCGCTTCGGTCCCGGCGCGGGGAGCAGCTTCACCGCGATGGCCTGGCCAGGGCGTGCAGCCGGGCGTTGAGGTCAGCGGCGGCCGCGGGATCCGGTGCGGCGAAGTGCACCTCGACGTTTCCGGTGCCGCTCTCGTGCGGTTCCAGGACCTCGAAGACGCCCGGCAGTTGTGCCGCCCGCCGCGAAACCCCTGCCAGGGCGGGCAGTTGGGTGCGAGCGATCGTCTCCTGCCGGGCAGGCCGTGGCAGCCCGGCGAGTTCAGGAAGCTCCAGGAGCACGGACGGCTCCGGCAGTCGCGACGGCTCGCCGAGCGCGGCGCGGACGAACTCGTCCCACAGGTCGATTCCGTAGACGTGCCACCAGTTCCGGGGAATGCCCAGCCCGCCGGGCCGGATCGCGACCTCGCCCACGACGGGCCCGTCGTCCGTGCCGAACACCTCCAGGTGGGTCACGCCGTCGGTCAGGCCGAGCGCCGCGACCACGCGCGCGTGCAGGTCGAGCACTCCCCTGGCGAGCGGGCTCTCCTGGTCGACGACGTGACTGCCGTTGAGCGAGGCCGGAGTGGCCAGCGGTGGTGTGAAGTAGCGCGAGAGCGCGGCGAAGCGCACGACGCCGTCGCGGACGATGCCGTCGCAGTGGTACTCCGCGCCGAAGCGCACCATCCGCTCGACCTGGATCGGGGTCCCTCGCGCGGCGAGGTCCGTGAAGTCGCCGGCGGCGAGCCGGGACAGGAACGACTCGGCGGTGTCGACGCGGTAGGTCGCACGCGAACCCGAGCCGAACACCGGCTTCATCATGATCGGCCACCCGGTGTGCCGTGCGGCGGCCGGCACCCGTGCGAGCGTGGCGGCCTGTGCGAAGTCCGTCACCGGCAGCCCGGCGGTGCGCAGGCGCTGTTTCATGGCGCGCTTGTGCGACGCCCACAGGGACTGGTCGAACGACGGGCCTGGCAACCCCAGCAGCGACCGCACGAGTCCGGCGGCGGCGATGCTCTTCTCCGTGGCGGCCACGACGTGGTCGATCGGACCGGTGCCCGCCAGCTCGTAGGCGGCCCGCTCGACGTCGTGCAGGTTCTCGAAGCTGTCGACGAAGGCCACGTCGCAGCCGGCGTGGAGATGGGCGTAGCGCTCGCGGGTGATCACCCTCAGGCGGACATCCTCGCGGGTCCGCAGGGCACTCAGCACCTCCGGCTTGTCGGAGTTGAGCAGCAACACATACCGGGTCACGTGGAACGCTCACATCGTTGGTAGGTAAGGGTTTCTTCGGTCTCGTCGATCAGGGCCCAGGTCGGCTCGGCACCGCGCACCGGTCCGACGTTGACCAGGTACTGCCGGTCGGGTCTCAGGGTGACGGGCTCGCCGTGGCGGATCGGAGGGCTCTCGACCGCGGGCCACGCGCGGCTGCCGTCGGCGGGCAGGACGTACAGCGCGCTGCGGTGGTGGTGGCCGTGCACGAGCAGGCGCCCGGAGAACTTCGCGTCCAGCAGGCACCAGCGACCGGGCTCGACCTCCTGCCAGCCCTCCTCCGCGTGTCCGTGCGCGTAGTCCGCGAACCCGGTCCGGTAAACGAGCGGCGCGTCCAGAACGGACAGAATCGAGCCGGAGACGGCGTGCTCGGGGACGAGGGCGCGGATGCGCTCTTCCTGGTTTCCCCTGACGATGATCGCGTCGGCCAGCAGGGCGGGCAGGTCCGGCGCGGCGTCGAAGACCTCCTCGACGCGGGTGAACACGTGGCCGTCGACCCGCTTCTTGCTCACCTCGCACTCGAAGACGTCACCCAGGCACACCAGCCGGTCGACCCGTTCGCGTGCCACGGCAGCCAGCACCGCCCGCAGCGCGGGTACATCACCGTGGATGTCGGTGACGATGGCGTAACGCACCTCAGTCCCTTCCTGCAGGCACGGTCTCGACCGTGATCGCGTCCCTGACCCGCTCCCCACGACCCGTGGCGTCCTCGGCGTCGACGCCTTCGGCCAGCACGTAGCCGGAGCGGTCCCCCGACGAGCGGACCTCGCCGATCACGTCGCCGGTGCCGACCGCCAGGTCGATCACGCACCCCTCGGTGTCCCGCGGCAGCACGATCCTCGCGACGGTGCCGGAGGCAGGGGTCAGGAACCGGATCGCCGCGCCACGGCGGGCGGGCACCGGTTCCGGCGGAGGCGTCAGGCCCAGTGGGCAGCCCACGGTCAGCTGGACCAGGTCGTGACCGTAGGCGCGGCGGACGAGCTCGCGGATCTTGTCACCGCCGATCCGGTTGTGGGACTCGATCACCCGCGGACCGCGGGAGGTCAGCTTCACCTCGGTGTGCGACGGGCCTTCGCGCAGTCCCACGGCATCGAGGAAACCGAGGACGAGCGCCTTGATCTCCTCCTGCCGCGCGGCCGGCAGCGCGCTGGGCACGGTGTGGCCGAGCTCAACGAAGTTCGGGCCGAGCAGCTTGTCGGTCAACGCGATCACGACGTGCTCGCCGTCGTGGCTGAACGCCTCGACGCTGAGCTCCTGGCCGTCGAGGAACTCCTCGGCGATCGGGTCGACGCCGCCTGCGAGGACGAACTCCTCCCACACCGTTGCCGCGTGCTGCTCGGCCTCGACCAGGAAGACCGCGCGACTGGCGGTGCCCGCCGCCGGCTTGAGGATCACCGGGCCGCCGGCGCCCCGGCAGAACACGGCGAGATCGGCGGCCGAGCTCACCGGCCTGGCCAGCACCGGGCTCAGCTCGTTCGCCGCCGGCAGTTCCCTCATGCGCCGCTTGTCCTGCAACAACCGCACGGTGTGCAGCGGGTTGCCGTCGACGCCGAGTCGTTGCCCCACCTCGGCCGCGGGAAGCAACCCGGCCTCGGTCAGCGAGAGAACCCGGTCGAACGGACGGACGGTGTGCAGCGGCGCCAGTACCGAGAACACGGCTTCAGCGTCCACATTGGACACCGCGATCGCGTGACCGGCGTCGGTGGGCGGTTCGTTCCCTGCGTGGACGAAGACGGCGTCCACGCCGAGAGCCGCGGCCGCGGCCAGCAGTTGCGGGGTGCCCGCGACGATCGCGATCCGCGGTCTGACCGGTGCGCTCACGGTGCCGGGGCCTCCGCGTCGGCGGGCGCGCCGAACCGTTCGGTCAGGTAGGCGATCAGGTCGGCGTTCTCCCGCAGCTTGCCGGGAACGACCTTCTCGCCGTCGATCAGCGCCGGGATGAACTTGGAGCCGGTGGCCCTGATCAGCTCGTGGCGCAGCTCGCGGGTCTTGGGCACGTTGACGTTCAGGTACGACACGCCCAGCCGGGTCAGCAGCTCCCTGACCGGCTTGCAGTCCGGGCAGGTCTCGCGCTGGAACAGTACGAGCATCAGTTCTCCTCGTGGAAGGTTCGGACGACCTCGCCCACCCCGGCGCCGGGGGTGAAGCGGTGGCCGAGTGCGAGCAGCGCCATCTCGACGGCGCCGAGGACGGCGACGAGGTCCAGCGCGTCCGCCGCGCCGACGTGGCCGACGCGGATGAGCTTGCCCTTGAGGTGGGCCTGGCCGCCGGTCATGGTGAGCCCGTGGCGGGTGGACAGGGTCTTCAGCAGGTGCCCGGTGTCCACGCCCTCCGGCGCGAGCGCGGAGGTGATCACGTGACTGCGCCGGTGCGGCTCGCGGATGAAAGGGCTGAACCCGAGCGCGACCAGTGCCCGCTGCGCGGCTTCACCGAGCAGCGCGTGTCGCCGCTGGAACGCCGGAAGTCCTTCCTCCGCCAGCATCTTCAGCGACTCGTGCAGGCCGAGGAGCAGCGAGACGGCCGGTGAGGACGACGACATCGGGTAGAACTGCCGGAACCGCTTGAACGACCAGTAGTACGCGGGCCCCTGGCCGCGTCCGACCGCTTCCCACGCGCGGTCGGACAACGCGACGAACGCGAGCCCCGGCGGGAGCATGAAACCCTTGTGGGAGGCGGCGAGCACCACGTCCAGGCCCCAGGCGTCCATCTCCAGCGGGTGGACGAGCAGACCGCTGATCGCGTCGACCACGACCACCACGTCGGTGTCGCGGAAGATGTCCGCGATGCCCCTGACGTCGTTGAGCGCACCGGTCGAGGTTTCGCTGTAGACGACGAGAACGCCGCGGATGTCCGGGTGTTCGCCGTGGGCCGCCCGCACGTCCTCCGGCCGGGCGCTGGTCCCCCATTCGCTCGCGACGGTGTGCACGACCAACCCGTAGCCGCGGCAGATGGCCTGGAACCGCTCGCCGAAGTACCCGTTGGAGACGACGAGAACCTCGTCGCCCGGCGAGAAGCAGTTGGCGACCGCCGCCTCCATCGCGCCGGTGCCGGAGGTGACCATCGAGTAGACCGGCTGCCTGGTGCCGAACAGCGGCGGCAGCCCCTCGTTGATCTCGTGGACCAGTCCTTCCATCTCCGTCGAGCGGTGGTGGACGATCTCCCTGGCGCCGGCCAGCAGGAGCCGCTGCGGCACCTCGGTCGGCCCTGGCGTGGCCAGTCGCAGCTTCACGCGTCGTTCTCCTCGTCTGAGCGGCGGCGGGGTGGGTCGAGCAGGACGCGGCGGGTCGCCGGCTTGAGGTCGAAGTCGAACAGCACGATCCGGTGGGTGGCGGACATGCCGAGCTCACCGCCGGCGAACGGGACCAGCACGCTGGTGCCGAGCAGGCAGGACTTCAGGTGCGCGAAGCTGTTGGGATCACCCGTGGTCAGCTCGTGCAGGTACCTGCCGCCGTCCGCCGGTGCTTCCGGCACCACCCGCTCCAGCACGCGCAGCAGGTCGGTCACCGCGCCCGGCTCGTACCGCATGATCGTCAGGCCGACCGTGCTGCCGTGCGCGAAGACACCGGCCAGCCCGTCACCGGAACCGGCTTCGCGCAGGCGTTCGGTCACGGTGTCGGTGATGTCGTGGTGGGAGTTGAGCCCGTGGCTGGGAATCCTGAGCTCGATCACCGGCTGCTCGCCGCGGTGTGCAGCGGGAAGTTCCCGGTGTCGAGGTCGCCTGGCCCGGTCACGGTCCAGGCGGGCACCCCGGCGAGCGCGGACACGATCCGCCCGACACGGTCGGTGTGGGCGTGGCGCCGGTCGTCGACGTAGCCGTGCCAGCCGGCGTGGGCGCCGTCGAACGCCGACTCGACGTTGGCGGCGAGGATCGCGGCCAACTCGTCCGGTCCCTGCTCGCACCGCTCGACGACCGTCCGCTCACCCGGACCGATCGCCGGGTGCAGGATCGCCATCACCGGCACGTGCGTTTCGCGCGGCGCGCTCGGGAAGCGCCAGCGGAACCGGATGGGGTCCACCGCGAACTTGCCGGTAGGTGCGAACGCGTGCGCGGCGGGTGGGCAGTAGTCCGCGCCGATGCCCGCGATCTCCCTGAGCCCCGGATACTTCACGATGGTGCCGTAACCGAGGTGCGGGTAGTCGGGCCAGCCTGCCGCGAGCACCTCGCCGTCCGCCTGTTCGTGCAGCACGGTCTTGTCACCGCTCATGATCTGGTAGCCGAACTTCTCCACCAGCTCCAGCAGGATCGTGCTCTTGCCCGCTCCCTTGGCGCCGGTGACGAGCACAGCGCCGCCGTCGCGGAACGCGGCGGTCGCGTGCAGCACGGCCGCACCGGTGTTCTCCTGGTCCTTGAGCACCAGGTCGCGCACGAGCTCGACGAAGTCCATCGCGCCACCCGACCCGAGCACGACGTCGATCGTGCGTGCCGCGGGGTCGAAGGCGAACTGGCTGCCGGTCTTGGTGCACCGCAGGTACTGCCGGCCCGCCTGCTCGGTTCGCCGGGCAGGCACCGTGAAGAACGCGCTCGCGCTCTTGCGGACGTGGATGTCCTCCCAGTCCGCGGTGGTCTCCGGCGAGTGCCGTGCGTCGGCTGTCCCGGCGACGCGCAGGGTGGCCAGGACGTCGTCCGCGGGCCCCTGCTCGATCGCGACATGCGTTTCCAGGAAGGACAACGCCACCTCGAGCTCCGCGCCCGCGCCCGGCTCCGTCTCCACGCGGAGCCTGGTTCCGCGGTAGCCGAGCGTGCGTGCGGCGATCATCGGGCGTTCTCCGCGATCTTGCGGCCGAGCGACTCGTAGTACGCCTGCTGTTCGAGCATCCGCGGCACCCGCTGCAACGCGAAGATGTCGTTCAGCGAGGCGATGTCGCCCTCGATGTGGTGCGTGGTGCCATCGCGCCTGATCGAGGCGAGCGTGTCGCGCATGGCCTTCAACGAGCTGCGCAGCGCCTGGTTGGCGTAGATCGCCATGGCGAACCCGCGGTCGGCGAGCTCGGTCGCGGTCACCCGGTTGTACGTCGTCGGCACCACGACCACGGGAAGCTGCCCGGTGTAGGTGTCGCGGAACGCGAACACCTCGTCCGGCTCCGCCCGCTTAGAGTGGATCAGCAGCGCGTCCGCGCCCGCGCGTTCGTAGACCTCGGCCCTGCGCAGCGCCTCGTCCATGCCCTGGCCCGAGATCAGCGCCTCCAGCCTGGCGATGACCACCAGCTCGTCGCTGACATCGGCGGCGGCGCAGATCTTGGCGGCGAAGTCGTCGACCGGCGCGAGGTCCTGGTTGCCCTCGACGAAGCTGTTGAGCTTCGGGAACCGCTTGTCCTCGACGCAGACACCGGCGATGCCGCACGCCTCGTAGGCGCGGACCATGTGGATGACGTTGTTGACGTTGCCGAAGCCCGAGTCGCAGTCGGCGAGCACCGGCACGTTCACCGCCTCGGCCAGCCCGGCCGCGGTGTTCAGGCACTCGGTCATGGTGAGGATGTTCGCGTCCGGCACACCCGCCGTCGCGGAGATCTCCAGCCCGCTCGACCAGATCGCTTCGAAGCCCGCCTCCTCGGCGAGCCTCGCGCTCAGCGGGCTGTGCGCCCCCATGACCTGAGCCAGGCCGGGGGCGTGCAGCAAATCGCGGAGACGCTGCGCTGGTGTGGGATTGTCCTGCCCGTTCACTGGTGCTGTCCTTCGTTCGTGTTCTGCAGCTCGAGGCACACCCGCTCGACCACGTCGTCGAGCACCCGGCGCGGGCGGGCGCCACCGAGCCGCCGTCCGGCTTCCCAGGGGTCGAGGCCGGTGCGCGCGCACGCGGCCTCGATGCGGTGTTGGTAGTAGTAGTGGTGGTCGTTGATCCCGGCGGCGATCTCCGCTCGCCGGGTCACCATCGGTCGCGGCAGCACGTGTTCCGCCACGTGTTCGGCCGCTTCGCACACACCGCGCAGGTCGATGTCGGTGGCGTACCTCGGCCACGCGGTGAGGAACGCCGCTGCCTGTTCGGTGGCCAGGTTCCCCGCGCCGCGAGCCATCCCGCACAGCGACACGTCGAGCCAGCCGGCTCCCGCGTCCACGGCGGCGAGTGCGTTCGCCGCCGCGAGGCCGAGGTTGTTGTGCATGTGGACGCCGATCGGGCAGTCCAGCTCGGCGGTGAGCAGTTCCACCCTGTCCCGGACGGCATCCGGGTGCAGCGCGCCGAACGAGTCCGCGACGTAGCAGACGTCGGGCAGCTCCGCGCGCACCGTCTTGGCGACGGTGACCAGTTCGTCGAGCTCCGCGTAGCTCACCGCCATCAGGTTCACCGTGACCCGCAACCCCAGTGCGCGGACGGCCTCGACGTAGGCGGGTACTGCGGCGACGTCCCACGGGTAGGCCGCGATCCGGATCATGCCGACAGGACTGTCCGGCAGGTCGGCCATCGCCTCGATCGGGCAGGCGGTCGGCACCACCATCACGGCCAGTTCGGCGTGCCGCACCGGTGGCAGGCCGGCGAGGTACTCGGGCGTGCAGTGCGCGGACGGACCGGCGGTGCCGCTCTTGCGGCTGCCGGAGCCGCCGCGGTAGCCGACCTCGATGACGTCGACCCTCGCGGCGTCCAAAGTGGACACGATGGCACGGACGTCGGCCTGGCTGAACTGCCAGTCGTTCTGGTTGCCGCCGTCACGGAGCGTGCAGTCGAGCAGTACGGGCTTGATCGCCGTCAACTTCGTTCCTCGCCTCAGGCTGGAGTGGTGGCCAGCTCGGCGCGGAAGCGTGCGAGCAGTTCTTGCGGGGTGAGTGCGACCCGTCGGCCCGCGGGGTGGCTGCGCGGACGGCAGCGGACGTGCACGAGTGCCGGGGTGTCGCGCAGGTCGAGCTCGGCGATCTCCCTGACACCGTCCACTGTGTACGCGGCGGCGTAGCCTGCTGCCCGCGCGAACGCGGCGGGGTCACCGAGCCCGGCGGTGCGCTGGCCGCCCGTACTCTCGTGCGCGCCGTTGTCCAGCACCACGTGCACGAGATCCGGCCGGTGTTCGGCGATCATCGGCAGGCAACCGAGGTTCATCGCGAACGACCCGTCGCCGTCGAGGACGACAACCCTGCGGTTCGGCTGCCCCAGCGCGACGCCGAGCCCGATCGGCGCGGCCATCCCCATCGAGCCGACGAGGTAGAGGTGGTTGGCGCGGTCCGCGAGGTTGTGGAGATCGCGCGTGATGTAGCCGCAGGTCGACACGTACAGCGCGGTGGACTCGCGCTCCAGGACCGCCTGGAGCGCGGCACGGATGTCGAGCGTGCTCACACACCCTCCCTGACGATCAGCGCGGCGGTGTACCTGCCGCCGTCGTGGAGGTCGAGGAGCTTCTCGACGGACTGGACGGGAACGTCGTTGTCGAGGACGGTCCACCGCAGGGCGAACACGTCCAGCAGGCGGGTCAGCTCCCTGCCGATGACGTCGTGCTCGACCGCGTCGTTGCCGTCGTGACCCCGCCAGCTGACCACGAGCGGCAGGTGGACGTCGTAGATCAGGTTGAACGAGGTGAGCACGTTCAGCGAGTAACCGAGTCCCGAGTTCTGCATCAGAACGACGGGCTTCGCGCCGGCGACGGCCAGCCCGGAGGCGACCCCCAGCGCGGTGTCCTCACGCGGCGCGGGCAGATAGCGCGCGGGCGTGTCCGGACTCTCCAGTACTCGGAAGATTCCCTTCAGCAAGGAACACGGAACACCGGTGTAGTGCTCGAATCCGTGCTCGATCAGGGTGCGCACCACCACTTCGGCAGGTGATGCCCCCAGCATTTCCTGGGCGGGCGCGACAGATGACATGCCGTTCAACATATGCATTGCAGAACAATGACTACAACGTGGCACTTCCCACGAAATAAGCTTCCTTTGATATTACCGTCCCGTACGGTGGACGCGCACCACGCGCTGTGCCTGCACTTTCCCGAGGTTGAGGAACCATTTCCGTCAATGACGGATTTTCCCGCAGACTGTCCCGGAAAACGAAGAGGCCCGCAGCGGGAAATACCGGGCGTTCCGCCGCCGGGCGCTACCTCCGGAATGCGGCCACGTTGTGCTTCGTCACGACTCGCACCGGCACGTCAACGACCTGCTGGACTTTCTCGCCGCGCGCCGCGCGCACAGCCTGCTCGACCGCCTTGCGCCCGAGCAGCTCCGGTTGCTGCGCGACGGTCGCCGCCATCGTGCCCTCCTCGATCGCCCGCAGGGCCTCCTGAGTGCCGTCGAAGCCGACCACGTGCACGTCCCTGCCCGCCCGCTCCCCGAGTGCGTCGATGACACCGAGCGCCATCTCGTCGTTGTCCGCGAAGACGCCTCTGATCGGTACGCCCGCCTGCAGAAGTTCCGTCATCACGTCGATCGCACGGGTACGACTGAAGTCAGCGGTCCGCGTCACCGTGACCTTGAGGCCACCCGAGTTCAGCCCGTGCCCGAAACCCTCACCGCGGTCACTGGTGGCCGACGCATCGGGAACACCCTGCAGGTGCGCGACGCTGCCGTTGGTGGCGCGGCCGAGCTCGATCGCGGCCAGCGCGCCGCCCTGCACGTTGTCCGACGCCACCTCGGACGCGACCTGGCCACCGTGGATCGACCGGTCCACCGCCACCAACGGGACGTACGCCGCCTGCGCGGTGTCGGCCGCCTGCTTCGCCTTCTCCGAGTCGACCGGGTTGATGATGATCGCTCCGACGTGCTGCGTGGTGAGCGCCTGCACCTGATCGGCCTGTGCGGCGGCGTCGTCGCCCGCGCTGACCACGACGACGGTGGCGCCCAGTTCGGCCGCAGCCTTCTCGACACCGTCCTTCATCGCCGCGAAGAACGGATTGTCCAGCGTGGACAAGGCGAAACCGATGGTGATGCCGTGACCGGCCTGTTCCTCGGCGGCGGCACACGCGGTCACCACCAGTACCGAACAGGCGAGGAGAGCCCTGCGGACCCCGGAGCGCTTCATGGCGACGGTTCTACCGGCCACCGCACCGGCATCGGCGACTTCTCCCGCCACCCGCGAAGAACTTCCTCGTCCTTCGGAGACCGCTGGCGCCGATACCGGTGTGCGAGAGGGAAAGAATCGCTCAGCCAAGCCGGCACCAGTAACACCGACCGCGACGACATGACACTCGCCGAGTCCTGCGGCTTGACCCCGCGGTGAGCAGGTCTGCTCCCGTGGCCGCGATCGACACACCAGTCACGCCTTTGAACATCAGGTCGACGAATCGGTGTCCACCATGGAACATCATGAGACGTACTCCTGAGCTGTGAGAGGCACAATTGGCGGCGAGCACCGTCGGAAGGAACCGCCACATGCCGAGCAGTCGCAAGTGGAACCGCCGTGACGGCTCAGCCGTCAGGTTCGGGCCCTCTCCAGGGCGGATCGACAGCGCATTCGCAGCCGGGCACGCAGAACCGTCTCCCGCTACGACGGTCGCGCGCCCGGCGACGCGCCAGTCGTCCGACGAGGACACCCTGATCTGGTTGGTCAACCACGTCCGCTCGAGGGCGGGCTTGCCCCGGTTGCGCTACGACGAACGATTGCGCGTCGCGGCCAGAAAGCACAGCAGGGACATGGCGCGCCGCGACTTCTGCGAGCACGTGAACCCGGACGGCGTGACCCCGGCGCAACGCATGAGCAAAGCGGGGTACCCGAATCCCGGTGGCGAGAACGTGGCGAGAGGACAATCCGGGCCGCACGCGGTGATGACCGCCTGGATGGCGAGCCCCAGCCATCGCGCGAACATCCTCAACCCGGATTTCGCGACCATCGGAGTGGGTGTCGACCTCAGTGCGGGCGGCCCGTACTGGACCCAGAACTTCGGCTGCTGAGCCTCACCTCGGCCAGGTCGGCGTCCTGCCCCGCCGGTCTGCTGCGAGCGTCTCCGCTCGTCTCGTCGCAATCCGAACCGTCGGCTCGCGACGGAGTGGTGGTTGCGACTGTCACCACCGACAGGGCGCGGCCGTGCTCCTGGGCGGCGATCAACTCGCCGGCGTCCGCGGAAACCACGACCTGCCATCGAACTCGTACAGTCCATTACGGACTCTTCCTCGGAGGAACGCCGGTGCGGGAAACGACGACGCACCCGCTCCTCGGCGAACAGGCATGAGCGTCCCTTTCGGCTACTTGCCACCGGTCGTCGCGATCCCCTTGACGAGGTACCGCTGGCCGATGAGGAAAGCGAGGAAGATCGGCAGGAGCGACACCACGCTCATCGCGAACTGCGAACCCCACGACGTCGCGACCGTCGAGTCGACGAACGAGCGCAGCGCGACGGGCACCGTGTACATGTCCGGATCGGTCAGGTAGATCAGCTGGCCGAAGAAGTCGTTCCACGTCCAGATGAACGTGAAGATCGTCGTCGTGGCGAGAGCGGGCTTCATCAGCGGCAGGATGATCTGGGCGAAGATCCGCGGGTGACCGCAGCCGTCGATGCGCGCCGCCTCGTCCAGCTCACGCGGCAGGCCGCGGATGAACTGCACCATCAGGGACACGAAGAACGCGTCCGTGGCAAGGATCTTCGGCACGATCAGCGGCAGGAACGTGTTCACCCAGCCGATCTGGGAGAACAGCACGTACCGCGGCACGATGATCACGTGGATCGGCAGCATGATCGTGCCGAGCATGATCCCGAACCACCACCGCTTACCACTGAAATGCAGGCGCGCGAAGGATACGGGCGAAGTTGTCGAACCCGATGAACCCCGGCGGCTGGATCAGGTTGTACTTCGTGAAACCCAGCCCGAAGGACGCGAGCACCGGACCCACCGTGATGAAAACCAGCCCGGCGAACCACGGCGCCAGAAACCAGAACGCCGCCTTGTTGTCCCGCCTGCGCACCTGGACACCGCAGTGGCGCAACTGACGCAGTTCGTCAAGAGCGCTCATGAACTCCCTGCTCCACTAAGCTGGAAGACGCTTTCCGGAGTCTGCATCGGTTGATCACCAGCGTCAGACAAGGCGTCGAAGCAGTTGTCGAACAAGGGAGACGTCATTCGAGGTGCAGTCCTATGTGGACTATCTAGCCTCTCTGTGGGATCGCAGTCTCCCGACTGCGTCAACAGCTGTCGTTGACAGCCAAGTCCCCACTCCCTCAGCCTGCCGCACCGGCTGCTACCCCGCGGGGAGCCGGCCGACCGGCGCGCTCGCGGCCGCGCGACCCAATCGAGTCCACAGTGGACTCGCCGACGGTTTTCACAGTCGAGTCGACGACGTGCGCCGCCAGCCCTCGATCAAGCGGATGGGCGAACAGGTCGAGCACGGTGAGCTCGGAGGCGCGATTCGCACGCAGCTCGCGATGTGCCCGGACCAGGAGCAACGAGGTGGCGCCCAGTTCGAAGAACGTCCGGGCCCGATCCAGCCCTTCGGCCGGCACGTTCACCAGTCCGCCGAGCGTCTCCGCCACCGCGGCCTCTACCGCCGCTTCACCTGCCGGGCCGAAGTCCACCACGCACGGTGGTGAGGGTTATCCCCCTGATCTCGCTCACGCCGGCCGTGTTCGAGCCCCGATGCCGCAAGATGATCGTCGACCGGACAGAGCACGAACGGTGCCACCCGGTCACCAGCAGGCGGCATCGCGGTCAGCCAGGTTCCGCCGTGGGCGGTGCCCACCGAACCGGAAGAACCAGGCAGGCCGTGCCGGCTCCAACGGCACCGGAGGAAGCAGACACGATGGCGACAGAACACCAGAACACCGGTGTTGCCGCGGAGCGCTCCGATGAGCCCGCCTCCCAGGCACTCGCGGCTGCGCCCAGCCGACCCTGGTACGGGCGGCTGCACCGCAGCACCGCGGCAATCGGCCTCGGCACCACGTTGGCGACCGTCGCCGGGATGGTGATCACCTTCTGCGGTCCGGAGGCCGGCGAAGCCGTCCTCGAGTCTCCCGCGGAGGTGGCCGACGGCTGGTTCCTGGCCGCCCCCTCGCTGCAAGATCGGTCGTCCACGAGCGAGACGCCGCCGTCGACCGCAACGGCGATGGCACCTTCACCTGAACCTCTGGCGAACAAGGGACCGATCGCAGCCGCGTCACCGCTCTTGGTCGGCCCGCGGCCCGCACAGCTTCCGACCACCATTGGGCCCAAGCCGGCGACCCCCGCCAAGACCGCCCCCGTTCCCCCACCGGCCAAGCCCGCACCCGCCACCTACTCGGCCACGGCGGGGCCGGCCTGCGGCGGTTCGACGCAGTTCATCCGCTACGGCGAGTACCAGGACGGAAACAAGGGCTGGATCAACCACGGCGGCGGTTGCGGCTCTGGGTTCGTGTCGGTACCGATGTCCGGAAACGCGCAGCGCGAGGATCCGAGGGCGTACACCCTGTGGAACTTCACCACCGGACCGGTCGCCAGCGGTTCGTGCGCGGTCTCGGTCTACGTGCCCAACGGCGACCTCGTCGCAGTGGGCGGTGATCCCACCTACTACCGGGTCTTCGAGCGTTTCGGCGGTGCGATGATCGGCTCGTTCCAGGTGAGGCAGGTCGCCCAGCGAGGCCAGTGGCTCCGGGTGGGCGCGTACCGCATCACCGGCGGCAGGCTCTCGATCCAGATGATCAACACCGGGGTGAACTGGAACAGCCAGGGCGCCACCTGGGCGCACCACGCGGCAGCCGCCGTCAGGGCCGACTGCACTGCCTGAGCGGGTCCTCCCGGCCGGTGAGGTCAGCGCCGGTGCCCAGCTCCTCAGCGCTTCCGGCAAAACAGAGCATGACCGCGCTCTCACTCAGAATTGCTCGGAAACCCCTACTGGAACCTTTCAGTCGCCCGCAGTGACGATAAGATCACAACTAGTCGTCGAAGGGGAGATGGTGAAGCTGGTCGTCGTCACGATCGTGTTGGCCCTCATCGGGGTGCTCGCCCCGGTCGGCCACGCGGTCACCGACTGCGCGACCGCGCCGAGGAAGAGCTCCTCCCAGAGCCAGCACGACCCGGTCAAGCACGAACCCAAGAAGGAAGACCCGCCTCGCCAGACCGGTGAGAAGAACGAAGCTCTGCGGCAGGTGCCATCCCGGCGCGCCGCGCTGCCGCGGCCCACCCGGTCGTGGACCCGCGTGTCACCAGCCCCTTCCGCTGCCGGGCCAGCTGCGCTCGACGACACCGACCGCGTCGAGCACCTCAGCAGGCTGGCCAGACCCGCTGTGCTGCAGGTGTTCCGGAACTGATCGGCACGCTCGCCGACAACCGAACACCTGAACATCACAGTGAGGAACTCATGGACTTCCGTCGCTTGATCGAGCGCGCCCGCGAACACGCCACCACCCGTCCGAAGTCCGTCGGGCAACAGCTCGCGACCGGCCAGCAGCCCACCGTTCTGTTCATCACCTGCGCGGACTCCCGCATCGTGACCTCCGCGATCACGGGCGCGGAGCCCGGCAGCGTCTTCGAACTGCGCACGGCGGGCAACGTCATCCCCGAGTACCGCCTGGAGGCGCCGTCCAGCGAGATGGCGACGATCGAGTTCGCGGTCGTGCAGCTCGGGGTGTCCGAGGTGATCGTGTGCGGGCACTCGCACTGCGGTGCGGTGAGCGCGCTGCACGGCGCGGACATCGGGCACCTGCCCGCGATGCGCCGATGGCTGTCGCGGCACGCCAGGACGGGCGCGAGCGCGGCGGACCCGGCGTTGCGCGAGGAAGGCAAGCAGCACGTGCTGGAACAGCTGCGGAAGCTCGAGACCTACCCGTTCGTCCGCTACCGCGCGATGACCGGAGATCTCCGCGTGCACGGCTGGTTCTACGACATCGAGACCGCTGAGGTCCTGACGTCGGCGACCGCGTCCTTCCAGCCGCTGTGAGGCCGGAGATGACCGCGTTGACCCAGCACACCGACAACCAGGACAACTCCCCCGGCTCCCGAACCACGTGGCGGCAGACCTTCGGCAAGGACTTCACCGCCTCGCTCGTCGTCTTCCTGGTGGCACTGCCGCTGTGCGTCGGCGTCGCGGTGGCGTCCGGCGTACCCGCCGAGCTCGGCATCGTCACGGGCATCGTCGGCGGCATCGTCGTCGGCCTGCTGCCCGGCAGCACCATGCAGGTCAGCGGTCCCGCTGCCGGACTCACCGTGCTCGTCGCGGACACCGTCGCCAAGCACGGCATCGCCGAACTCGGCGTCATCGTGCTCGGTGCCGGACTGCTGCAGATCCTGCTCGGCGTCCTGCGCTGCGGCACGTGGTTCCGCGCGATCTCGCCCGCGGTGGTGCAGGGCATGCTGGCGGGCATCGGCCTGGTGCTGATCGTCGGCCAGCTCTACCCGCTCATGGGCGGCACCCAGCCGAGCGGCACCTGGGCGAAGCTGGTGGGCTTACCTGAGCTGACCGTGCGGGCGCTCACCACGCCGGCGGGTCTGACGGCACTGGGCGTCGGTGTGCTCACCATCATCGTTACCGTGCTCTGGCAACGCACTCCGCCGCGCCTGAGCGTCCTGCCGGGTGTCCTCGTCGGCGTGGTCGTGGCCACCGCGGTGTCCGTCATCGCCGGCTTCGACCTGCACCGCATCGAGGTAGGCAGCCTCCACGACGAGCTGCGCCTGCCCGACCTCTCGCTCCTCAACGCCGGCGTGCTCGGCGCGGCGGTGGTGTTCGCCCTGGTGTCGTCGGCGGAAAGCCTTTTCAGCGCCACCGCGGTCGACCGCATGCACAGCGGTCCTCGAACCAGGTACAACACCGAACTCATCGCACAGGGCGCGGGTAACACGTTCTGCGGTCTGCTCGGCGCGCTGCCGATGACGGCCGTGATCGTCCGCAGTGCGGCCAACGTGCAGGCCGGCGCGCAGACGAAGGCGTCGCGCGTGCTGCACGGCGTGTGGCTGCTGCTGTTCGTGGTCCTGCTGCCCGGGGTGCTCGGACTGATCCCCAGCGCGGTGCTCGCCGCTCTGCTGGTGCACTCCGGGTGGAAGCTGCTCGGCCTCAAGGGTGTGGCCGGCATGCTGCGCACGGATCGCGCCGAGGGTGCGATCCTCGTGCTCACCGCGGGCCTGATCGTGGCCACCGATCTGCTCACCGGCACGGTCGCCGGCCTGCTCGCCGCGGTGATCAAGACGGCGTGGGACGTCTCGCACCTCTCGGTGACCGTGACTCCCCGGGGTGACGACGACGAGGTCGTCGTACTGCGCGGCAACGCGACGTTCCTGCGCCTGCCGCGACTGCTCGCGGTGCTGGAAGGGCTGCCGCTGACCAAGCACGTGCGGCTCGACCTGACCGGTTTGCGGCACCTCGACCAGGCGTGCCAGCAGGCCATCGACAACTGGGCCTCCCGCCACCGCGAGGCCGGCCTGGACGTAGACGTGATCCACGCACCCTGACCGGCCCTTTTCGGCACGAAAGCACGTCCGGGCAATGACTGCCCGGACGTGCTTTCCGAACCTGAGGATCATCGGCATGGGAAAGTCGAGCCGTCCTGCCGCGAGCCGAATCAACTCCCTTGACGAAGAGGCCGACTGTTAACGTTGACATCGCACGTCGTAGCCCCTGGATGACGAGAGGCCGCGCCGATGCACCGTTCCCACACCGCCACGCCAGCGGTCAGCCACGAGCACTTCGGCAAGATCGCTGACATGGACGTCCACCGGTACGTGCTCGCCAATCCCGTTGGATCACCGCTGTGCTCGAGTCCGATCGGCGCGCCGCCGGCGGACCCGACCAGCGCCTGCGGGCCGCCGAACCAGGTGTGGATGGGTGAAGGCGTCCCGACCGACTGGGACACGTTCGCCAGACCGATCGGGACGGTCAAGGCTGACCGGCGACGTCGTCCAGCCCTGCGTGCCGGCTTCCGCGTGGGCGGACGCGGCCAGGCTGGCCGGTCGCGATGTGCTCACCGCCGGAGTCCTTCGCCTGTACGGCGATCGCGTCGAGGACCCCCTGGCGGCGTACGGCGTGTTCCCTGTCGATCAGCCCGATCGGCACGCCCCAGCGCGACCGCAGCCCTGCCTCGAGTTCCTTTTGCAACCCCAGTGCGATGCCGGCACCTAACAGCCGCCACGCACCACGCCGCAACACCAGACCCCGTCAGCCCTCCGGGCGAAGCGACGACAGCGAAGAGTGACCGCGAGGTGCACGTTGCGCGGAACAGCTTCCACGGGAAGCGGAAACGCGTCCGAAGTGGACGGACCCGGCCGCGCGCGCCGCTAGCATCCGGCCATGATCTCCACGATCGCGAAGGCCTCCGTCGTGGCGGCCTTCCTGGCCGTGACGACGTCCGTAGCCGGTTCACGCTGGCGGCGGCACCCAAGACGATCACGCCGTCTGCCCCGACCACATTCACCACACAGCCCGAACGGCTCGCTCCTGGTCCGGCTCGACCTTCAGTCCAAGATCGACGACGGCACCGAATGTGATGTCGACGTGAAAACGCCATTGTCACCAGAGCCGACTTCATCACCACCTCCAACGACCGCACATGGGACCTCTACATCCCGGTGCTCTTCAAGCGCGCACAACCCACCGCAGCTCCTGGCGGGCTTGAAGCGAACTGCACACTCGGGCGATCCAGCCACCGTCGTGTGCTTTCCGCACCAGCAGAAATGAATTCGATTCGAGGCCTGGCACCGGAGGGCACGACATGGCGCGTCGACCACTTGACCGCAGGCAGTTCCTGAAGGTGACCGCGGCAGCCGCGTCGGCTGCCTCCCTGGTCGCGGGCGGCGGAAACACTGCCGCCGCTCGTGTCACCGCGACCAGCGGCAACGTCGCGGACGGCGTGGCAGGGCGGACGGCCTCGTTTCCGCTGAGCGCGGTCCGGCTCGACGCAGGCCCGTTCGCCGACAACCAGGCCCGCAACACCAGCTACCTGCACTTCGTCGACGCGGACCGGTTGCTGCACACGTTCCGGCGCAACGTCGGGCTGCCGTCTTCCGCCAAGCCCTGCGGTGGTTGGGAGCACCCGGACATGGAGCTGCGCGGGCACAGCACCGGCCATCTGCTGTCCGGGCTGGCGATCACCTACGCCAACACCGGCGACCAGGACGCCCTGGCCAAGGGGCGCTATCTGGTCAGCCAGCTCGCAGCGTGCCAGGAGCGTTCGGCCGCCGCGGGCTTCCACCCCGGTTACCTCTCGGCGTTCCCGGAGAGCTTCTTCGACCGGCTGGAGACAGGCACCGCGGTCTGGGCGCCCTACTACACCATCCACAAGATCATGGCGGGCCTGCTCGACCAGTACTCGCTGACCGGGAACGACCAGGCCCTCCACGTGGTGACGCGGATGGCCGACTGGATCGACTGGCGCACCGCGAGGCTCGACGACGCCACGATGCAGGACGTCATGGCCGTCGAGTTCGGCGGGATCAACGAAGCACTGGTCAACGTCTACGCCGTCACCGGCGCCGAGAAGCACCTGCTTGCCGCGCAACGGTTCTACGACCGCGAGATCTTCGACCCGCTCGCGGCCGGCGTGGACGACCTCGTCGGGAGACACGCCAACACGCAGATCGCCAAGGTGATCGGCGCGCTGCGGATTTGGGAGCACACCGGCGACCGGAAGTACCGCGACATCGCCCGGAACTTCTGGGACATCGTCGTCCACCACCACACCTACATCATCGGCGGCAACAGCGAGGGCGAGTACTTCCACGAACCCGACGTGATCGCCGGCAACCTCAGCAACTTCATGTGCGAGAACTGCAACAGCTACAACATGCTGAAGCTGACCAGGCTCCTGCACTTCGCCGAGCCGCGGCGCACGGACCTGCTCGACTACTACGAACGCACCCTGTTCAACCAGATGCTCGGCGAACAGGACCCGGACTCCGCTCACGGCTTCAACATCTACTACACCGGGTTGTGCACCGGCGCCATCAAGCAGCAGCCGTCGTTCATGGGCGACGACCCGGACGTGTACTCCACCGACTACGACAACTTCTCCTGCGACCACGGCACCGGCATGGAGACGCAGGCGAAGTTCGCCGACACCATCTACTCCCGTGGCGGCGACGACCTGTTCGTCAACCTGTTCATCCCGTCGGAGGTCAGCTGGCCTGAGCGAAACCTGGTGCTGCGGCAGGAAAACTCCTTCCCGGACGAGGCGAGCTCCAGGCTCGTGATGACCTCGGCGGGCGGTCCGCTGACGCTGCGGGTGCGGGTTCCGTCCTGGGTGGACGGACCGCCGCGGGTCCTGCTCAACGGTGAGAAGATCCGGCACACGGCACGGCCGGGAAGCTGGCTGACCCTGCGCCGCCAATGGCGTCCTGGTGACACCGTCGACCTGTCGCTGCCGATGAGCGTGAAACTCAATCCGACACCGGACGACCCGGACCTGCAGGCTGTGACCTTCGGCCCGACCGTGCTCAGCGGCGACTACGGCGGCCAGGCGATGATGCCGACGCCTCGGCTGGACACCACCTCCGTGCGGCGCACCATCGCCAAGCCGATGACCTTCACGGCCAAGGCGGACGGCCAGGACGTGACCCTCATGCCGATTTCGCGCATGCACCACCGGCACCACACCGCCTACTGGCGAACAGGAGCACCGCCACCACCGCCACCCCCCTTCGCGGCCTGGTACCGGTTCGACGAGACACGGGGCACCACAGCCACCGACTCGTCCGGACACCGCAAGAACGCCAGGCTCGTGGGCGGCACGTCGTGGACCATCGGCCGCATCGGCGCCGCGGTCCAGCTGAACGGCGAAGACGGTCACGTGCAGTTGCCAGGCGTCCTGAGCGGAGCCACCGAGTACTCGGTGGCGACCTGGGTACGGCTCGACGCCCTGCCGGCGTGGGCGCCGATCTTCTGCTTCGGTGTCGGCACGACGGCGCACATGTTCCTCAACGCGAACAGCTCGGAGAACACGATGTGCTACACGATCTCCGCCCGCGGGTACGACGGCGGACAGCGCATCGACGCCGCGGTGTTGCCGATCGGCAGCTGGCACCACGTCGCTGTCACTCACGGCGACGGCATCGGCGTGCTGTACGTCGACGGCGCCGAGGTCGGCAGGAACACGGCGATGCCCGTGCAGCCGCGGTGGTTCGGCAGCGAGATCAAGCAGAGCTACCTCGGCAGGTCCGCGTTCGAGACGTACCTGCCCGGCGCACTCGACGACTTCCGGATCTACGGCCGCGTGCTGTCGCCGTCGGAGGTCGGCTCGCTCGCAGCGGGGTGAGCGAGCCGTCTCACAGCCGCGTCCAGGTTCCTCGTGTACGGGGACGGAACAGCCGATGGCCGACAGCGGCGTCAAAACCGCGAGCCAGGAACCGTCCTCCCTCGCCGTCACGACCATCGGATACGCGCGCTCGAGCTCCGCGTCACCGACGCGCGCAACGGCAACGCGTACGATCATGCGCCTAGGGCGCACCGTTCTCACCTGTGACTGAAATAGTCGAATTCGATTCGAACAAAGTTGTCGGTAATAAATTGCGCGGCAGTTCCGACTGCTGACACCGGCACACAGCGCCGTAACGTTCACAACGCCGGACGCGTTGACTCTGCCTTTCGCGTCCGGCCCCTGAATGAACGTGCGGGGGTGTGAACAATGACGTCAGCGGAATCCGGCAGAGACGAGTTCGGTCAGGAGCTGCGCCGCCTGCGCGAGCGGGCGGGACTCACCCGGGCCCAGCTCGCCGTCCACTTGGGTTATCACCACACCTACGCCGAGCAGCCGCGGTAGGCGCCAACGACCCGTACAACCTGTTGCCGTGGCGGCTCGGCCTGCTGACCCAGACCGGCTCCACCTGCTGACTCCGCACCGCCGATGCTCGACGTCGGGTGAGCTTCCAGAGCTGGCCGTCGCATCGGCGATGGCCAGCTCCGGCTGTGTGCTCGGGTTCGTGTAAGCCGCTGGGGTGAGACGCGCGCCCGCGGATGGCCTGCCGACTCTCCAGCCGGCGTCATCATTTTCGAGTTCTGCGAACAGTGCGGCGCCGCGCAGCGGAGACTGGGTCACGGTCAACATCAACTGGCCCCGCTGACGGACCGCACGCACCTTTCTGGATCGTGCGCCCGATGCTCTACCTGAGGGGAGCTTTCATCAACGTGAGGTTGATGAAAGCGCCCCTCATCCGCATTCGCAGATTCTAAAACCGAGGCCATAAAATGCGCGGACCGGAGAAGACACGGAGCGGAACACAAGGCCGAACAGCGGGCGCGTTGTTGTCAGGTCCGAGTTGGCGTTCGCGCACCGGCCGGCGCCCTCAGGTGACCATCACCACCGCCTGAAGCCCGCACACGTCCCACACCGACTCGGCCCGCGCGGCGGAAAACCGGGGTCTCGCACCCCTGTTTCCCTCCGCGGGGGGATCAGGCCTTGGCCTGTTTGGTGCTCGGATTGCGCGTGGGCGCGGACTCGGTCGTCGGCGCGGCTTTGCCCGACGGGACGGGACCGGCCTCCGTCTCGGGCTTGGGCGGTGCCTCCGCAGCGGCCTCCGCGGCGTTCTCGCTCGCGGCCGTGACGACGGCTTCCCGCAGCGCGGCGGCGATCAGCCGCATAGACGAGGTGGCGCCGGGGTTGAAGAGCACGTCGACGCCCTCCTCCGGCAGCACGCCGACCAGCTGTTCGAGGTTCACCTCGGCCCAGGCCTCCACGTCGGCGAGCCCATCGAGCTCGGCGAGACGCCTGCTGTGCGCGGGTGCCGACGCGACGATCACGCACGGCACGTCGTCCGGGGACATCACCACGACGGGCGAGTTCTCGGCGTTCACCGCGAGCCCGAAGACCGACTCGGCCATGACGTCGAGCAGCTGGTCGGGTTCCGACTCCCCGCGGACCACCAGCCGCAGCACGGCGTCCACCGGGTCCGTCGGCGAGTCCGGGGTGGCGGGCTCGTACGCGGGGTTGGCGTGGAACCGGCTGGTCACACCGCTCTCGGCGACGTGCCAGCCGCCCAGCACCGCCTCCAGCGGCGGCTTCTCCGGATCCGCGCCCTCCTCCCCCTTCCCGGCGGCCTCGGCCTGCCAGATGGGGTCGATCAGGAACACCCACTGGTCGCCCTCGAGACGAACCGGGGTCTCCTCCGTCGTGGCGGTCTCCGCCATCACAGCCTCCTCGGCCACTTGCGCACCTTCATCGGCCCTGCTCCCTATTAAGGAACTCACGCAGGCTCGTTGCACGCCCAGACCGCGATGTGTCGTCAGCCTGCGGGGAATCACTCACCGGATTGTGTCCGGTGACACCGGGCACCTGGAGCAGCGACGGGAAGCGACGCCAGTCCGACTCGTGGGCGGGGGACGTGTCGTGCTCCAGCCACTCTGCCAGCAGCCGCTCCAGCCCCTCGTCGGGGTCGCCCTGACCTGGCGGGCCGGTCAGAGCGGCCAGCACCGGGGGGTTCGATCGGAAGAAGTCCGCCACGTACGAGTGGATCGCCTGGAGCACCAACGACCGCACGATCTCAGCCGTACTGCCCAGCGACAGACCGTCCACGAGGGAAGGCGGCTCCGGCGGCGCCGGCTCGCCACCGTGCGCGAGGCTCTGTTCCTCGTCGAAGGTGCGTGGCTGATCGTCGCTGCGGGAAAGGGTCACCGGGGCCTCCTGAGTGGACAGAGTCGTGTCGGCGGCGAGGGCGGCGGGCGGGTTCGGGAACTGCCGCCGCTCACCGCCGTTCGCCACCGCCGTGCCCGCCGACCCGTCGGCGAAGGAGACGCCGACCACGCGCCCGTCTCGCACGACTTCGCGGACCAGCACGTCCTCGGGACCGAACGAGCGCTGCTCGCGCGTCCCGTGATCGATGGCGAAGGCGGGACGCTGCCCAGCGCCCGCGGTCACGTACCGCTCGGGTTGCCAGCCGGTCGGGTCCATCGCCCGATCCGTGTCCACGCGCGGCCCGCGGGGTGCCGGCGCATCCAGCTCGACGCGGGCGCTGTGGCCGAAGCCGCGCTCCAGCGCGAGCTCGACATCGGCTGCTCGATGACCGACCGCGGCGGGCAGCAGCAGCGTCGGCTGCTCGCCGTCGCGCGTGAGCTCCCGGAACGGCTCGGAGGCCGCGAGCACCGCGGCGAACGCCCTGCTGTCCACCGTCATGGGCCGTCCGTCGCCGAGCGTGACCGCGAAACCGTCGCCGCCGGGGCGGACGTGCACGGAAACCGCGCCGTCCCGCGTCATCGACGTTCCGGCTTCATCCACAAAGGACATTCCAACGGTGCGGCCGCCGTCGGTCACGACCCGCGAGCGCACGTCGGCCGGGTCGAACGCCTGCACCGCGCCCGTGACGTCGTGGCCGAGCACGTGCGCGGCACCGCTGGAGAACGCGCGCCACTGGTTGCCGGTGCCCGCCATGACGGCCGCGGTGTACCGGCCGTTGGCGGGGTCGCGCTCCGGCGCGGCCCACACCTTGCGGGTGGCGCCGAGCACCGGCTGCTGGTGGCCCAGCGACGCGAACGCCGTCTGGAACGCGTGCGCCGCGCCTTCCGCTCGGGTCGTCGCCGCGCTCAGGCACGCCAGCAGCACGACCGACTCCGGCGCGTCCGTCCCGAGGAAGCGCCGGCGGAACGGTTCGAGCTGGGTCACGAGCCCGGCGAGCTGCGCGCCGGTGATCGTGTGCGGGCGGTCGTTCAGGTCGAACACGCCGAAGTCGCGGCCGTTGCTGTGCAGGTTGACGAAGAACGAGTTCTTCGGCCACGGCGCGGCGTGGCCGATGAGGTGCTGGCCAGCGGCCTGGGCGGCTTCCGGCGTCGGGTGGCCGCCGGGGATCTCGAAGACCTTGTCCCGGCCGGGGTAGACCGCCCAGCCCTGCGTCCACGGCATCTCGGTGCGGTGCGCGATGGTCACGCCGATGATCTGCTCGTCGTGCTCCAGCACGCGCCACTGCACGTTCTCCGGCCGCAGCCCGCCGGCCAGTTCGACTGCGGTGGTGTGCGCCGGAGCGATCTCCCCCACGGCGTCCGGGAAGGCCCGCCAGCCACCGGCGCCGTCCTGCGCCGTGACAGGTGCGCGGTGGCCGAACTCGGTCGCCAGCACGTGCTGGAAGTCGTGCGCCGCACCGCCTTCCCGCGTCAGCACACCGGCGCGGGAAGCGGGCAGGGCGAGCGGGGTCGTCTGCGACGGCAGCCCGCTCTGTCCGAGCACCCGTGCGAACGTCGCACCGTTCACCGAGACCTGGCTGCCGTCGGCCATCCGCAGGCCGAAGTGCGTCGAGGTGGCGTCCACGTCGAGGTGGAACCCGCCGTCGGCGCTTCGGACGGTCGTCGGCTCGTCCCGGAACGAGAGTCCGACCTCACGGCCGTCCGCCACCAGCGGACGACGCTGGATCTCGTCCGCATCGAGGAAGCGGTGCGTGCCGGTGCGCACGTCCGTGCCCAGCCGCGCGTCCGGCGCGGACGAGAACGCCTTCCACACGCCGCCCCCGAGCACCGAGGTCTGGCCGGTCGAGCTGAGTCTGACCCGCGTCGTCGGTGCGAAGACCAGCGTGCGGTGGCCGAACCCGCCTGCCAGCGTCTCCTCGAAGTCGCGGGCGAGCTCCGAGCCGCGGTACTCCGTCGCCGCGTCGCAGATCAGCAGCGCCAGCGAGTCCGGAGCCGTGCGGGTGACCGCGTTGCGGAACATCTTCAGGTCGTTCGCGATGTACGCGAGCTTCGACCCGTCGACCGCGACCCGTTGCCCTGACGACAGGGTGAGGTGCGTCTGGTCGGCCTCCGCGTGCGCGGCGACGAAGAACGTGTTCCTCGCCCACGGAGCACGGGCGCCGTCGGCCTGGGTCGGGTCGGTCGACCTGGCCCAGTTCTGCTGGACCTGGCGCTCCCGGCCGACGTCGAACGTCATGCCGATGGTGCGGCCGCCGTGCTCGAGCGGGTAGGCCCGCACCTGCGACGAGCGGAACTCGACGCGCTCGCCGGTCACCACGTCCCGGCCGCTGACCGTGATCCGGTCCACCGCCTGCGCTCCACCGCGGCCGAACATCGCGCCGATGCCGCGCGTCATCACCGACGGCAACGGGCGCACGCCGCCCATCGTCACCGAGTCGGCGTCGCCGAACCGTCGCCAGTCGGCGGCGCCGGAGACGGTGGTCAGCGCGCGAGCACCGTCCGGGCTGACGCTGAGGTCGACGTCGCCGCGGGTGGCGAACACCGGGCGGTCACCGGTGAACCGCTCGGCCAGCGCGCGCTGGAAGTCGTGCGCGAACCCACCGCGCCCGTCGAGCCGTCCGGCCTCCGACGCCAGCAGCGCGACCGAGCCCGAGTCGCTCAGCGCCTCGCGCAGCGGTTCGGACCGGTGCATCAGCTCGGCGAACGTCGCGGCGTCCACCTCGACGACCCGGTTGCCGCTCAGGGTGATCACCGCGGTGTGCTCGGTGCCGAAGGCGTCGACGAAGAACGCGTCGCGTCCCCACGGCGCGCGCGTCGAACGGCCGTCGGAGACCAGGCTCTCGTGGCCGGTCGGCGCGGAAGCCCATTCCTCGGCGATCGTCTCGCGGCGTCCCGGCATGAACGTCACTCCGATGGTGCGGCCCTCGTGCCGCAGGATGCCCGCGTGGACGTCGCCGACCTGGAACCGCTGCGTGCGCTCGCCGTCGAAGCCGCGCAACGGCTGCGGCAGCGACGAGAACTCGCGGGTGCCGGCCACGACCGGCTGCCAGTGCCCGAACCGGTTCGCGAGCGCGCGCTGGAAATCCGCGACTCCCGAGGCGTCGGCGAGCGTGCGCAGCACGAACCGCTCGGCCTGCGCCGGGTCCACCAGCCCTGACCTGCCCACCAGCTCGGCCAGGGTGGCGCCGGACAGCGAGACCTCCGAACCGTCGGTCAGCCGCACGTGGAACCGGTCGCCCGTGCTGTCGACGGTGATCGGGACGTCGGTGGCGGCCGAGCCGACCTCGGCGGGCCGCCCAGCCGGATCGACGAAGGACACGCCGTCCAGCCGGCCGAGGCGCTGGATCCGGTGGGTCTCCACCCCGTCGGCGGTGAACAGCCGGGTCCGGCCGTCCGCGTCGGTGCCCGTCAGCCGCTCGGAGCTGGGGATCACCGTCTCCCAGTGGCCTGCCTGCCGCACGAGTGCGGGTTCGGTGTGCCCGAAGTCGCGTGCCAGCGCCTCCTGGAAGCCGCGCGCCGTGCCGTCCGCGACCGACGAGTGCAGCATCAGCGCGGCCGGGATCTTGTTGCCGGCGGCGTCCCAGAACTGGCGCGAGGTGACCACGACCTTCGCGAGCGTGCTCGGCTCGACCGCGACCTTCCTGCCGTCGTTCAGGGTGACCTGGAACTTCTCGCCCGCTCCGGTGACCTGCACGCCGACCGAGTCCTGCGGCCACGAGCGCGAGTCCGTCGGGCCGGAGTCCTCGGTGAACGACACGCCCACCCGGCGGTCGCCCTCGCTGAGGACCTTCGCCCGCACGTCGGCGGCGGAGAACACGGTGGGCCTGCCGGTGGCGTCCCAGCCGAGCAGGTCGGCCTGCCCACCCGAGAACGTGTGCCAGCGGCCGCCGTCGGCGACGGTCGTGTCCCTGCCGATGCCGATGCTGGTGTCGGGCGCCCCGACCGGCTGCCGGTGGCCGAAGACGTTCGCCATGGCGTTCTGGAAGTCCAGCGCGGGCATCCCTGGACCACGGCCCTGCGCCGCGTAGCAGGCGATCAGCGCCATCGACTCGGGGCTGTCCGTGCCGCGGAACCGGTCGTGGAACGCCTCCGTGCGCCGCACCAGATCGGCGAACGTGTTGCCCTGGAGGTAGACCTCCGTGCCGTTGTTCAGCCGGACGCGGAAACCACCCTGGCCGCGCGCGCTGTCGTTGAAGGTGTGCGTGACGACGAAGAACGTGTCCTCCGGCCAGGGCGCGCGGCTGGCCTCGCTGTCGAGACCGGCTGCCCGGACGTCCTGCAGTGTCTCGTGGCCCTCGGGCAGGAAGTGCACCTGGCCGTGGTCGGCCTGCTCGGCCCACGTCCGCGCGGCGGCGAGCCGCTGTGCGGGGTCGTCCACCGAGAGGACGCCGGGGCTGTCGAAGTAGACACCGACCACGCGACCGTCGCGGACCAGCGAGTGCGTGTCCACGTCAGCCACGTCGAAGGTGTGCCAGTTCAGGCCGGAGTCCCAGCCGCGCAGCGGTTCGCCGCCCGCCTGCTCCGGCGGGAACGTCCGCCAGGAGGGCGCGGTTGCCTCGGCGGCGGCCGGGGTGGCCTCGACAGGCTTGCCGCCGCCCAGGAAGCTCTTCAGGTCGACGGGACCGGCCGGTGCGGTGACCGGGCGGTCGATGCCGAGACGGTTCTCCAGCGCCGTCTGGAAGTCGTGCGCCGCGCCGCCACGTCCGGCGGGGTCGCCCGCACCGAACGCGAGCAGGGTGATCGCGCCGTCGCGGTTGCCCAGCGCGGTGCGGAACAGCTCGGACCCGGCGGCCACGGTGGCGAACTCGCCGCCCGTGAGGCCGATCCGGCGCCCGTCCGCGAGGTCGATCTCGAACCAGCCGGGAACCGACCTGGCCACGACCGGCACACCGGCGTCGTCCGGCAGGGTGCGCACCTGCTGCGCACCGTCCTCGTGGAAGGACACGCCGACCGTGGTCTCGCCCTGCCGCAACGGGTTCGCGCGCACGTCGCCGACGTCGAACACGTGCGGGACGCCCGCGTGCACGTCGTGGCCGACCGCGAGATCCGTCCGGTCGCCTGCCATGCGCCACCGGCCCGTGGCGTCCTGCGTCGCCACCGGCACGTCGTGGCCGACGGCTTCGGACAGCGCCCGTCCGAAGTCGTGTGAGGCGCCGCGGCCGTCCAGTGCGCCGGCCGCACCGGGCAGCGCGATGACATCGGCCGAGTGCAGCAGCGGCGACTCGGCGACGGTCCGCGCGAACGTGGTGCCGTCGACCGTGACCTCGGTGCCGTCGGCGAGCCGCACCGCGAAGTGGGTGGCGGTGGCGTCGACGTCGACCTGCGCCACGCTGCCGTGCGACGAGGTGACGTGCACCGGCGCGCCGGGCTCGTCGCGGAAGGTCGCGCCGACGGTGCGCCCGTCGGCGACCAGCGGCCGGGACTGGACATCGGCGGGCACGAACCAGTGCACCCGCCCGTCGGCGTCCACACCGGACAGCGGAGCGCGTCCGCCCGCCTGCTGCCAGCCACCGGAGGAATCCGGCGTGACGACCGGCCGGTCGTTCCTGGTCAGGTGCGTCAGCGCCTGGTGGAACCCGCTCGCGTCACGTCCGGCGGGCAGCGCGACCGCCTGTACGTGGTGCATGGCCGTCGCGTCCCGCAACGCCTGCGACTCGGCGGTCAGATGGGCGAGCGTCCGGCCGTCCACGGTCACCACGCCGCCGTCGGCGAGCTTCACCTCGAACCGGTTGCCGGACACGCCCGCGTCCACCTGGAACGTCCCGGCGGGCAGGCCCTCCTGCCCGCGCGGCAGGGGTTCGGGGGTGCGGTCCGGACGGAACGACACGCCGACGGTGCCGCCGTCGCCGGTCACCGGCGCGGAGGAGACCTCGTTCGCGGAGAACACCCGTGGCCGGCCCTCGTGCAGGCCGAGCAGGTCGGCGCCGCTCGTGGAGAACACCCGCCATTCACCGCCGCGGCCGAGGGTGACCCTGCCGCGCCTGCCGATGAGCGGTGCGTTCAGGCGCACGTCGGTGGTGGCGGCCACGACGGGCTGGCGGTGGCCGAACTCCGACTCCAGCGTCTGCTGGAAGCTCGCTGCCGGACCGCGTTCACCAGCACCGGCACCGCCGGTGAGCAACGTGACCGACGTGCGCGCGTCCGGCGCGACCGCGGCGCGGAACCCGTCGAGCGAACCGACCAGCCGGGCGAAGTTCCTGCCGTCCACGGTGAGCGGCGTGCCGTCGGCCAGCCGCACCTCGAACCGGTCGGCGGCACCGCGGGCCGAGACGAAGAACCCGTCCTCGGTCCACGGCGAGCGCACGCGCTGCGAGCCGCCCGGCCCGTCCGGACGGATCTTGGTGACGGCCTGGTTGGCACCGGAGGCCTTCGCCCACCGCTGGGTGTGCTTGAAGTCCGAACCCGTCTCGAACGCCAGGCCGATGGTGCGGCCGTGCTTGGTCAGCGGGCGCGCCTGCACGTCGTCCGCGGTGAAGTGCCGCACCTCTCCCGACGCGGTCCACCCCGTCAGCCTGCCGACCGACCAGTTCTCCGTCTCGTCGCGCCACCCGTCGAGCCTGGGCCCCACCTCGGGATCGCCGTCGGGCGCGGGGTTCGCGGCCGCGTCCTCGCCATCCGCGGAGGACCTCGGTTGAGGCACCGTGTCGTCGCTGCGAGCGTTGGGCCCGGGGTTGCCGGGCTCGGCGAGCAACCCCGCGCGCTGCAGCAGAACCTCGCGGTGAGCGTGGTCGATCACCGGGGCGTCGTGGACGCCGCGGTTGCTCGCGAAGTCCCGCAGCACGCTCAGGAAGTTCCGCCCGCCCGCCGAGCCTGGCCGATCCACCAGCAGCTCGAACCGCGAGGCGGGCGGCATCGCCGAGATCGCCTGCCGGAACGCCGGATCCACCGACACCATCCGCGCCAGCGTGCCCGCGTCCGCGTACACGGTCCGGTTGTCCTGCGTCCGCACCACGAACCGGTCTTCCCGCGTGATGTCGGCGTCGATCAGGAACGTCTCACGGGCGCGCGCCGGGTTCTGGAGCAGGTTCTCCGCGGTCCGCGTCAGCCGCGCCATCGCCGCCTGGTTGTCCGAGCGGAAGGTCGTGCCCAGCGGCCTGCCCTGGAAGTTCAGCGCGTGGCTCTGCACGTCGGCCGCGTGGGTCAGCCGCCACAGCCCCGTGCGGGTGTCCTGCGTCAGCACCCCGGCCGGACCGGAGCTGAACGACTGCCACAACCCGCCGTCGGCGAGTCCCGTGCGCCACATGCTCCTGCTGAGGTTGTTGAACACGTAGACGAGCCGGTCGGCGCCGACCACGGGCTGGCGGTACCCGAGGCCCGCGAGCACCCGCTGGAAGTCCCTGGCGATACCACCGGGTTCGGTAACCGCGGCCGCGTAGCAGACCACCATGGTGATGGCATCGGCACGGTTGCCGCCCACCACGTCGCGGAACACCCGCAGGTCGTGCAGGACCTTGGCGAAGGTCGCCCCGGTGGCCGAGAGGCGCTCGCCGTTGCGCAGGGTCAGCTGCACCGTGGTGCCGCTGCCGTGCCCGACGACCAGGAACGACGTGTTCGGCCACGGCGCCACCCGATCTTCCAGCCGGGTGGTCGGCGTGCGCTCCTCCCAGCTGCCCACCCCCTCTGGCAGCCGCGTGCTCACGTTCGCGTGGTCGAACTGGCCGATCCGCTGATCGCTCTGCAGGTCGCGGCCTGTCCCGAAGGTCGTGCCGACCGGCCTGCCGTTGTGCAGCAACTCGGTCGTGCTGACCTCCCAGGACCGGAAGGTGCGCACCCTGCCCGTGCGCCCGTCCATCGCGCGCAGCTCGACGCCCTCCACCACGTGGTCGGGCACCGTCCGCCAGCGGCCTTCGACGTCGACCACACCGCGACCGCCGTCGGTGAACCGCACACGCGTCTGTCCCGTCGGCGCGTGCACCACGCCGCGGTAGGAGAACTGCTCGGCCAGCGTCCGGTGGAAGTCGTGCGCCAGGTGGCCGGGACCGGACCGGTGACCGCTCTGCGCCACCAGCAGCACCACGGATTCGGCGTTGCGGTCCACAGCCGCGCTGCGCCACTGCTCCGAACGAGTCACCACCGAGGCCAGCTGCCGGCCGTCGAGCCGGACCGGCTGCCCGTCCACCAGCACGACCGCGTGGCGACCGTCGCCAGGCGCGTCGACGAAGAACGACCGCTGCGACCACGGCGTCTGCCCCGTACCGCTGACCGTGCGCTCGGTGTCGGCCCACTGCCGCGACAGCGGGTTGCCCTCGTTGCGGAACGAGACCCCGACTGTCTGGTCCCCACGCCGGAGCTCGGTCATCGAGATCGAGTCGTGGTTGAACCAGGCCCGCTGCCCGTCCACCTCACGGCCCCACGCCAGGGCGTCCGCGCTCGGGAAGAGCCGCCACACGCCGCCGTCGTGCACCGCGGTCCCGCTGAAGCGGTTGATCGCGTTGTACAGCAGTTCCACGCCCCTCGACGGAGCCACCACGGGACGGGTGAAGCCGTGGAACTCCGCCAGCGCCTGCTGGAAGTCCTGCGCGAAGCCGTCCGCCGCGTGCGCGCCGGTGTGCGGAGCCAGCAGCACGAGCTCGTCGGCGGCTTCCGGGTCACGGGCGAGCACCTGCCGGAAGACCTCGGACTCGGCCAGCACCTTCGCCATGCCCGTACCGTCCACGGTGACCTCGCGGCCATCGCGCAGGGTCAGCCCGACCTGGTCAGGAGTACCGTCGGCGTGGACGAAGAAGCCCCGCTCCGACCACGGCGAGCTGACCACCCTGCGGGCACCTCCAGCGGTCTGCTCGCTGGTCCTGCCCGCGTCGAGCAGCTCGGTGAAGTCCCTGCCCTCTCCCTCGCTCGCCCACTTCTCCGCGTTGGCGAGCGCCTCACCGGTCTCGAACGACACACCGATCACCCGACCGTTGTGCTCCAGCGGCGCCGACCGCACGTTCGCCGGGTCGAAGCCCAACCGCCCCGCGACCGGGCGCTCACCCACGAAGTGCAGCTCGGCCCGCGGCTCGAAGCCGGAGTGATCGAACGTGAAGGCCCGATCGTGCGCGTCGTGGAACAACGCCAACGGCAACGGACTGTCGTCACGACTCACCTGGCGGAACAGGTCCGACTCGGTGACCACCCTCGCGAAGGCACGGCCGTCGACCAGCACGTCGAGCCCGGCACCGGTCCGCAACCGGAACATCCCGTCCGAAGTGGACGCGGCGTCGACGAAGAACGCGTCCCGCGGCCACGGCACCCGTCCGATCCGATGACCACCGGCGTCCGCCCAGGCGAGCACGTCCGCACGCCCGGCCTCGGAGCGGAACGTCACGCCGATGGCCGAACCACCGTGCACCAGCGCGGTGGTGTCCACATCGGACACAACCGTCCTGTGCCACTGCCGCGTACCAGGATCCAGCGCGAGCACGTTCGCGGCCCCGGACGAGAAGGCTCGCCAGTGGCCGCCGCCGGTCACCGCGGTCCCCCACGTCCCCGACTCGCCGATGGGCCGCAGCAAGGTGTTCGTCGTCGGCCCCACCACCGGGAAACGATGACCGAACTGCTCGAAGGCCCGCTGGAAGTCGTGCGCCGTGCCACCGGCACCCTCACGCTGCCCGGCATCGCGGATGACCAGCGCCACCGCACCGGTGTCCGCACCGGTCGCACCGCGGAAGACGGACAGGTCGTTGACCAGCGTCGCCAGACTGCGCCCGTCGAGCCACACGACACCGCTGTTGGCCAGGTGCACCTCGACCCGGCGGCTGTCGGCCCGGTCGGTGGTCGCGGAGACGAAGAAGGAGTCACGCGGGAACGGCGCCTGCTCTTCCCGCACCGACGGACCTGGGTCACCCGGCTTGGCGTGGTGCTCCGTGACACCGCTGTACGGCGCCTTCACCGTGCTCAGGTCGTGGTCCCGGCCGGCGTCGACCTGGAACGTCGCACCCACGGTCCGGCCCTCGCTCACCAACGGCCGCACCCGCACGTCACCCGAGCGGAACTTCACCAGGCCACGCGCGGGGTCGTAGCCGGTGATCTCGACGTTGTCGACGACATCGGTCCGGTGCGACACCAGCGCACCGAGCCGCTTGACCGAGAGCATCCGGCTTTCGGGCGCGGACCACCCGTCGAGCGTGGACGGGCCGAACACGCCGTCCTGCGCCGAGGACTCCGCACCGCCGGCACGCCGGTAGCCGCCCGCCGTCTCCACCTGCGCCCTGGTGGCGGGGTCGACCACGTCGAGAACGTCGCGGTCGCCTGCCGCGAAGTCCGCCAGGGCGGTCAGGAAGCTGCGCTGCCCCACCGAACCCGGCCGGTCCGTCAGCAGCTCGAAGTGCCGGGCCGGGTCCGCCCCGGCCAACGCCTGCTGGAACGCCGGAACCACCGAGACCAGCCGGGCCAGCGTGCCCGCGTCCACCTGAACGGTCCGGTTGTCGGTGGTGCGCACCACGAACCGGTCATCCGGCTGCATCGGCGCGTCGACCAGGAACGTGTCGCGGCCGGGTTCCTGCTCCCGCACGAGGTTCGCCGCGGTGTCGTCCGCGGAGCGGAACGTCACGCCGACGGTCTTGCCCTGCGCGGTCAGCGGGCGGGTTTGCACGTCCTCTGGCCGAAGCTGCCGCCACTGTCCCGTCTCGACGGCCTGAGCCACCACGCGGGCAGGTCCCGAGGCGAAGGACCGCCAGAACCCGCCGTCCGCGATGCTCGTGTCCCAGGTGCCCTTCTCGGTGTGGTCGCGCAGCACCACCTCGCGGCTCGCCGCGACCACCGGCTGCTGGTGCCCGTGGCCGGCGAGCACCCGCTGGAAGTCCCTGGCGAGACCGCCGGGCTCGGCGGCAGAGCCCGCCCAGCACACCAGCATCGCGATCGCGTCGGTCTCGTCCCGCCCGGCCACGTCGCGGAACAGCCGGAGGTCGTGCACGAGACGTCCCGCGTCCGCGCCGGAGACCCACAGCCTCGTCCCGTTCTCGAGGTGCACCTCCAGCCCGGCAGGCGTGCCGTGCGTGCTGATCAGGAACGAGTTGTCCGGCCACGGTGCGACGAACCGCTCCTGTCGCGAACCGGCCTGCATCCTGCTGTTCGCGCCCTCGGGGAACCGGTAGGTCACGCCCTCGTGAGTGTGCTGAGCGACCTGCACGGCGAGCTGCTGCCACTGAGCCACGCCGAACGAGACACCCATCGGCTGCCCGTTGTGCCGCAGCTCGGCCGTCCTCGCCTCCCAGGACCGGAAGGCCACCGGCTGGTCCGTACGCGGGTCGCGGCCGCTCAGCTCGACGCCCTCCACCACGTGGCTGGGCGCGCGGTGCCACCCGCCCTCGGCCGGGAAGTGCACCGGTCCGCGGTAGCCGTGCTGCTGGGCCAGTTCGCGCTGGAAGTCGTCGGCCAGCCTACCGGGGCCACCGCTGCCGGACGTCAGCAGCACCACCGACTCGGCGTTGTGCTCCGCCACCGCCGTGCGCCACTGTTCCGACCGCGCCACCAGGCCGGCGAGCTGACGGCCGTCGAGCTGGACCGGCCGCCCGTCCACCAGCGCGACCACATGATCCGCACCACCGGTCGCGTCGATGACGAACGACCGCGACGGCCGATCGCCCGGACCGTCGGTCGCATTCCGCAACGTCGCAGCGTCGGTCTCGCCGCGCAACGACAGCCCGACGACACCGCCGTCACGGCTCAGCTCGGCCACGGCGACCGAGTCCGGCCGGAACCACACGTGCTGCCCGTCCGCCGTGCGGCCCGTCGCCGGCACGTTCAGCTGCGGGAAGACCTGCCACGCGCCGCCGTCGTGCACGGCGGTCCCGCTGTAGTTGCCAGCCCGCTTGTGGACCAGCTCCAGGCCGGTCGAGGGAGCGAGGACGGGACGGTCGACGCCGTACAGGTCAGCCAACGCCTGCTGGAACTCGTGCGCCAGCCCACCATCGGCGTGTGCACCGGCGTTCGAGGACAGCAGCACGATCTCGTGGCCACCGTCCGCATCGCGGGTGACGGCCCGGTCGAACAGCTCCGACTCGGCGAGGACCCTGGCGAGACCCGCCCCGTCCACGGTGACCTTGCCGCCGTTGCGCAGCGTCAGCTCGACCTGGTCAGGAGTGCCGCCTGCGTCCACGAAGAACGCACGCTCCGACCACGGCGAACGCAGGTAGTGCCGCGCGTCGCCGGCGTCGAACTCGCTGTGCTCGCCGGAGTCGAGGACGTCCGTGAAGCCCTTGCCGTCACCGCCTGCCCAGGTCTCCGCGTCGGCCCGGCCGATGCCGGTCCGGAAGGTCACCCCGATGGTCTGGCCGTTGTGCCGCAGCGGCGCCGACCGCACGTCCGAGGGATCGAAGTCCAGCCGCCGCGTGGACGGGTGCTCTCCGGTGACGTGCAGTTCGCCCATCGCCGTGAAGCCGGAGGGGTCGACCGTGACGCCGTGGTCGTGCGCGTCGTGGAACAAGGCGAGCGGCATCGGGCCGCCGTCGTCCTGACGCGCCTGCCGGAACACCTCCGACGCGGTGATCACCCGGCTGAGCGCGCGGCCGTCGAGCAGCACCTCCTCCCCGATGGCGGTCCGCACCCGGAAGTGTCCGTCCGAAGTGGAGGGAGCGTCCACGACGAACGTCCCCGGCGTCCACACCGAGTCCGCCGCCCGCTGACCACCGGGGCGGAAGGTCACGCCGACCGGCTCGCCGCCGCGCACCAGCGGCGCGAGGTCCACATCGGACACGTCGATCGTGCGCCACTGGCGGGCGTACACGTCCTGGGCCAGCACCTGCGCCGCGCCGGAGGAGAAGGCACGCCACTGTCCGTCGGTCACCGCCGTGCGCCACGTTCCCGTTTGGGGATCCGAACGCAGCGCGGCGTTTCCGGTGGCCGCGACCACCGGGACACGCCGGCCGACCTGGTCGAGGGCGTGCTGGAAGTCGTGCGCAGTGCCACCGGTTTCGTCGCGCTGCCCGGCGTCCCGGACGACCAGCGCGACCGCATCGGCCGTGTCACCGGCGGCGCTGTGGAAGATCCGCAGGTCGTTGACCAGTGTCGCGAGGTTCTGCCCGTCGATCGTCACGCGGCCGCGGCCCGCCAGGTGCACCTCGACGCGGCCATCGGCCGAGCCGGCGGAGACGAAGAAGGTGTCACGCGGGAAGGGCGCCTGTTCTTCCCGCACCATCGGCGACGCATCGGTGCCGTCGCGGTACTCGGTGAGCCCGCTGTACGGCTCCCGCACCACATTTCGGTCCTGCGCGCGGGCGTCGTCGACGTTGAACGTGACGCCCACCGTGCGGCCCTCGCTGACCAGGGGCCGCACCCGGACGTCGTCAGAGCGGAACCTGACCTCGCCGCGAGTCTCGTGCTGACCGACGATCTCGACGTTGGCCACCGTGTCCGTGCGGTGGGACAGCAGCGCCCCGAGCCGCCGCGTGATCGACGTCAACCGGCCCTCGCCGGGCACCCACTCACCGCGCGAAGCGGTCCGCGTGTCTCCGCGCGGCGCGTTGAAGAACTCGCCCTCCGTCCGAAGAGCCGCTCCTTCCGGCTCGGGCAGCGTGCGCCAGTCGCCGCCGTCGTGCAGGACGGTGCCGCTTTCCCCGTGCTCGCCGGAAGTCCGCAGCTCCAACCCCGCGGTCGGCGCGTGCACCAGTCCGTCGAAGCCGAACTCGTCAGCCAGCGTCCGCCGGAAGGATTCGGCCGCCGGGCCGTCACCGGCGTTGGACGCGAGCAGGGTCACCGAGTCGCCGTGCCCGTCGGCCAGGGCGCGCTGGAACGCGTCCGAGTGAGCGACGAGCCTGGCGAGGTCAGCAGCCTCGACGTAGCGGGGTACCCCGCCCGCCGCGACGAGGAAGTGCCCGTCGTTGTTGGCCACGTCGACGAAGAACGTCCGTTGCGTCCACGGCGACGGCCTGGTCGGCGTGTCGTCGGTGTGCACCGCACCATCGGTGTCGACGTCCTCGCCGGGAACCCGCTGCGTGACGTCGCGGCCCGGTCCTTCCGCCCATTCCTTAGCCGGGCGCGCGTCGAGGTGGAACGACATGCCCACGACACGGCCGTCCACCTCCAGCGGGGTCGCGTCGACCACGTTGGCCGAGAACCAGCCGTGCGTCCGGGTGATCGGGTCGAAGCCCCGCATCGGCTCCAGCGGACCTTCCGGGAACGACCGCCACTCGCCGCCGCCCCCGAACGACTCAGTCGGCGCGGTGACCGGCTGCCGGTAGCCGTGCACCTCGGTCAGCGCGGACTGGAAGTCCTGCGCGAGACCGGCTCCGGTGCTGGAGGCGAACAAGGTGAACCCGGTGACGTCCTCGGCCTGCGCCGGATCCGCCATCACCTCGTGGAACGGCCTGCTGGCCGCCACCAGACGCGCGAAGTCGTCGCCGCCGAGCTCCAGCCTGCTGCCATCGTGGAGATGCACCGCCACCACGTCCGGCATGCCCTCGGCGGCAATTACGAACGAGTCCTCCGACAACGGGACAGCGGGATGCGCCGGACCGTGCCGCTCGATCCACCGGGCAAGGCCCGTGTGCGCGGGCCCGTCGTGGAAGGACACGCCGACTTGGCGGCCGCCGTGGTGCAGCGGTGTGGCCTGCACGTCGTCCGCGTGGACCAGCCGCCGCAGCCCGTCCTCGTCCACACCGGACACCAACGGCCCGGAGGGGCTGTGCACGCTCCAGCCGCCTTCCGCGTCGAGCACCGGATGAGGGCCGCTGTCCTCGACTTCGATGGCACCCCTCGGTGCGAACACCGGTGTCGTGGTGCCGAACTCCCGCCGCATCGCGGCCGCGAAGTCGCGGACGAGATTCCCGTCCGCGCTCATGGTGTCCGCCGCGAGCAGCGTCAGCGCTTCCGGCCGGTCGTGCAGCATCGCGTCGCGGAACACCCGCGTGTTGGCCACCACCCGGCCGAGCGTGCTGCCGTCGACCTCCAGAGGCCCGTGCGGCGTGTGCAGCAGGAAGCCACCCTCAGGCGCAGGATTCGCGTCGACGAAGAGCGTGCGGTCCGGCCACGGCGCGTGGTCGGTGTGCGCGCCGGACGCCGCCCACTCGGACACCTCGGCACGAACGGGCCCGTCCGCGCGGAACGACACGCCGATCGTGCGCCCGTCGCGGACCAGCGGGACCGCCTCGACGTTGTCGGCGTCGAAGGCGTGGTAGTTGATGCCTCCCGGTTCCTGCCCCAGCACCTGCGCCGGCCCGGACGACAACACCCGCCAGTGCCCGCCGTCGTTGATGTAGGTGCCCCAGGTCTTCCTGTGGGTGTCCGTGCCCATGGTCTTGGTCGCCGCGACCACGGGCTGCCGCAGACCGAACTGGCTCAGGGTGTGCTGGAGGTCGTGCGCGGCACCGCCGGGCGCGTCGATCGCACCGACGTTGCACACGAGCATGGTCAACGCTTCCGGGTTGTTGCGTTCGACCGCCTTGCGGAACGGGCGGAGGTCGTTCAGCAGGTGCCCGAACTCGTCACCGGAGAGTTTCAGCACCCGGCCGTCCTTCAGGTCGACGCCGAACGTGTTCGGCCAGCCGTGGGTGCTGATGTAGAAACTGTTCTCCGGCCACGGCGTCCACACCCGGCGTGACTGCCCCTCCGCCGACGAGGGCGTGCCCTGCCCGACGGTTGAGACTTCGGGCAAAAGCTCCGTCGTTCGGTCATGGGTCAGCTTGCTGAAGTGGAGCTGGTCCTCGGCGTGGAAATCCTTGGAGAACGTAAGCCCGACCGTGGTGCCGTTCTGCATCATGATCTGGCGGAACTTCACGTCCGAGCTGGTGAACGTGGCGCGCTGGCCGGTGTCCCGGTCGACGCCTGTGAGCGTGATGCCCTGCACCACCCTCGACCGATCGAAGCCGAGCAGGCCGCGAACCTGCTGCGTGATCCTCCGCAGCGGCGTCTGCGACGACCGCGAGCCCGTGGTCCTTTCCGGACGTTGCGGCGCATCGGCGTCCTCACGACCGCTCGGCTCGCTGCCGGGCTGGTCGGCGTGTTCGGCGTGGGTGCCGTTCCCGTCTGCCCCAATGTCTTCGCGGAACGCCTGCCCGTCCGCCTCCTCCATCAGGGATGCGAGCGTGACCCGCCGCTGCCCGTCCCCGTCCGGCGACGCCGGCTCCGAACCGTCCCGCCTCGTCTGCGACGGCGCGTCGACCTGCTCGGCGCGAGCGACGTTCCCGTCCGTCCTGGTCCCGTCGAACCGCGCATCGGAACGACCGCTGCCGATCTCCTCCAGCGGCGCCCCGTCCTGCGGTCCCGCCGAGTGCGTGAGCTCGGAGTGCGTGAGCCCGCCTTCCGGCACGTCCGTCGTCAGCTCTGTGCCGTCCTCGGACAGCCGCGAGCGCACGCCGCCCGGCGTCACCGAGTCGGCTTCGTCGGCGTCGCGCATGAGCGACTCCAACGTGACCCGCTCTTTCCCTTCAGCGGGGAACGTGCGTTCCACGGCGGGGTCGTCCACCGGCGCCAACTGCTCAGCGGGCGTGGACGACTCCGGCTGCTCGTGGCTGAACGTCCTGCGCTGGGTATCGGTCACCGCACCACGCGGCGCCACCACCGGCTGCTCATGGTCGAACAGGCGGTGCATCGTCCGCTGAAACTCCCGCGCCGCACCTCCCGGCCGATCCAGTGCACCCGCGGCGGACGCCAGCAACGTGATCGACTCCGGCGACTGCGCCATCGCCTGCCGGAACGCCTCCGTCGACTGCACCAGCCGAGCGAACATCGCGCCGTCGAACTGAACCCGGCTGCCATCCGCGTGGGTCACCACGAACCCGTCCGGAAGACCCTGCGCCACGACATGGGCGGTGTTCGCGGCCGGATCCACACCCTCCGGCCGCGTTCCCTCCTGCACCGGCCGCTCGAACGTCACACCGATCATGCGGCCACCATCGGTCAACGCCCGATGCGGGAACTCGGCGGTCGGGAAGAACCGTGCCCTGTTCGAGCTGTCCACGCCCAGCACCGGCTCCGAGCCGGGAGCGAACGTCCGCCACACGCCGTCGTTGCGCACGATGGTCGTCGCCGTGCCACCGGACACGCTGACCGTGACCTTGTCGGTGGCCGCCACCACCGGCCGGTTCAGGCCGAACTTCTCGTGCAGCACGCGCTGGAAGTCATGTGCCGCACCCGTCGTCAACCGACCCGTATAACAAGCCACCAGAACAAATGCCTCCGGCTTGTTGTGCTGCACCACCTCCCGGAACACCGGCAACTGCGCGGCGATCCACGCCAGCACCTTGCCGCTCACCAGCACCTTGCCCCGGTCCTTCAGCTCGACCTGAATACCATCGGGCATCGCGTGCGCGTTGAGGAGGAACGAGTTGTCCGGCCACGGCGACCGCTGCGGCGTGGCCGTACCGCTCTCCCTCGCCGACCTCAGATCCTGATCCCGCGGAACCAGCCACGTGCGTTCCCGGCCGCCACGCTCGGCCCACTGCGTCAGATGAGCCCGGTCCTCACCCGTGGTGAACGTGATGCCGATGGGGCGGCCGTTGTGGACCAACGGCGCGTACTCCACCTCCGCAGCAACGAACTGCACCTTCTCCGGAGGCGCCCCGTCGATGTCGATCGCATCGGGGTCCAGCCGCATGCCGCTGAGCCGAATCGTCGGTTGCCTGCCCGACGCCCCACGCGGTCCCGCCGACGGACCGCCCGCCTGCTGCGGCCGGTTCCCCTGCGGTCGCTGGCCCGCCCCCGACGGCTGCCCGCCCGCCGAAGACCCAGCAGACGACCTGGGCTGCTGCGCCGCCCCAGCCGACGGCGTCTGCTCCGTTCGCGACGGCTGCTGCACCCCTGACAGCCCGGCAGGCGACTCCGCCTCCCGCGACGGCTCGGCAGACGGCGCCGGTTCGGTCCGAGCCTGCTCGGCAGACGGCGCCTGCTCCGTCCGCGACGGCTCGGCAGACGGCGCCGGTTCGGTCCGAGCCTGCTCGGCAGACGGCGCCTGCTCCGTCCGCGACGGCTCAGCGGAAGGCGTCTGCTCGACGGACGGCGCCTGCTCTTCCCGCCGCGCCGGGTCCAAGCCTGCGTCAGCGGGTTGCCGCGCGTCCGTCTGCGGACCGGTGTCCCGCGTGGCGGACCGCTCCGGCTCGCCACCGAGCACATCCACGGGCCCCTGCTCGGACCGCGTCGTCTCCGCGGGAGGAGCATCGTCGCCAGCACGAACCGGCGCTGAGGCCGGCGCCGAGACCGGCGCGGACTCCACCGGACGCCAGCCACCCGCGGCGTCCGGCACGAACACAGGCTCACGGCGACCGAATTCCCTCAGCGCGTGCTGGAAGTCATGCGTCACTTCACCGATCGGCGATCCGGGGATCACGACACCGGCCAGGTCACGGTCGCGCATTGCGGCCCGGAAAGGGCTCGACCTGGTGAGAACTCGAGCAAGCGTCCTGCCGTCCACCGAGACGTCGCCGCCGTCGCGCAACCGCATCCGGAAACGGTCGGCATCCGGCGCCACGTCGACGCTGAACACGCGCCCGTCCCCGGTTGGCACCGTCAGAGCCACCGGCCCGTCTTCCGAACGGAACGACATGCCGACCACACGATGCTCGGCCAGCAGCGGCCGCACCGCCACGTCACTCCGCCGGAACGCCCGCGTCTCACCAGCCGCGTCCAGACCGCTCAGCGTCGCAGCGTCCCCTCCGAAGAGCCTGCTGATCGGCCTCGTAATCCGCGTCCAACGACCCGAGCGAGACACCGGACCACGTTCGGCCACCAACGGCGCGTCCTCACGGGGACGCGCCCCGCCGTCCTGCACAGGCGAGCCGGTGGCAGCGTCGCCCGGCACCTGCGATGTCGCGGCGGGATCGGTGGCGTGAGATCCCGAGGCCGCCGGAGACTGCGTGGAGTCGAGGTTCGCCTGCGGTTGCGACCCTGGACGCACGACGGGCTCTTCGGGCTCGACGGGGGCAGCGGGTTGCTCCCGCTGCTCACCGAACGTGCGCCACTGCGGGTCGGCGACCGACGCACGCGGCGCGACCACGGGCTGCTCGTGGCCGAACTTCTGCCGCATCACCCGCTGGAAGTCGTGGGCGGCGCCACCCGGCCGGTCCAGCGCACCGGTGGCCGCGGCCTCCAGCGTGATCATCATCGGCGACTGCGTCATGGCCTGTCGGAACGCCTCGGTGGAGGCCACCAGACGAGCGAACGTCTCACCGTCGAACTGAATCCGGCGGCCATCCGCGTGATTCAGCACGACGCCGTCGGGAAGACCTTGAGCCACGACGTGGACCGTGTCGGAGGCAGGCTTCGTGACGTCCGGGGCGGTGTGATCGAAACTCACACCGATGGTGTGGTCGCCAGCGGTCAGCGGCCGGTGCGGGAACTCGTCCGGCCGGAACAGCCGTGCCTGGTTCGACTCGTCGACACCCAGTACCGGCTCCGGGCCGTGGCTGAACATCCGCCACTCGCCACCATTGGGCACCACGGTGGTCGCCATGCCGTCGGACCGGTGGACGGTGACCTTGTCGGACGAGCCGAACACGGGCCGGTTCAGGTTGAACGGGGGTTCGCGGAGCGTGCGCTGGAAGTGGCTGATCCAGCCGTCCTCGATCTTTCCGGCGTAGCAGGCCAGCAAGGTGAACGCCTCGGGATTGTTCCGCGAGATCGCCTCGCGGACCACCGGGAGCATCGCGGTGAGCCGGGCCAGGACAGGCCCCAGCAGCGCGATCTTGCGCCCGTCCTTCAGTTCGACCTCGACACCGTCGACGTGCGCGTGGGCGTGGGCGTTCAGGAAGAACGTGTTGTCCGGCCACGGCGACCGCCGCTGGACGGCCACACCGGCATCACGCGCCGCACGCAGGTTCGTCTGGCCCTCAGGCAACTGCCAGGTGCGCTTCCAGCCGCCACGCTCCGCCCACCGCACCACGTGATCGCGGTCAGCCCCTGAGGTGAAGGAGACCCCCACCGTCTTGCCGTCGTGCACCAGCGGCAGGTGGACGACGTCGTCCACCTTGAACTTGATCTGCTTCCACTGCCCCGAAGGGGAGTAGTAGTAGCCAGGAAGAGGGGCACGCAGCATCTGTTGCTGCTGAGCTCTCGAGGGTCCGGCCGACTGCTGCTGACCACTGGGCGCCGAACTTCCAGCGGCTCCCTCGGACCCGGCAGCCTGCGTGGCGCGACCGCCCAGCGAGGTCACAGATCCCAGCAGTCGCCGCAACCCGGACGACGGCCTCTGCGACGGCTGCCCGGACTGCGATCCCTCCGTTCGCGGCCCCTCAGTCTGTGGCGACTGCGACGGGGTCGACGACTCGCCTGCTCGTCCCGGTTGCTGCTCCGGCTGTGCCCGGTTCACGGTGGCGTCGCCCACCGACCGCCGTTCCCCTTGCAGCCGCGCCCCGGACTGGGTGGGCTCCGACTGGGCGGGCACCGACTGGGCGGGCACCGACTGGGTGGGCACCGACGATTCCGGGCGAGAGTTCAGCTCGCCCGCACCGCTGTGCGCGTCCTCCTCCTCGCTCTTGTCTCCGGAACGGCCGGAGTTGTCCTCACGAACCGGGGACGACTCCGGTCCGTCGCCCTCCGACCGCGGCGACCTGGCCGGATCGGCGAGCTGCTCCGGGCTCGGCGACGACTCCGTGCCGCCGTCCCGAGCCGACGCGGCAGCCTCATCACCCTCGCCGATCGCCTCCAAACGGTGCTCACGTTCGAGCTGAGGCGAACCCTCGCGATCCGGCCTCACGGTGTTCCGGCCATCGGTGATCTCGCGGGTGACGTCGGTGATCTCGCGGGTGACGTCGGTGATCTCGCGGGTGACGTCGGTGATCTCGCGGGTGACGTCGGGCTGCGGACGCGCACTCGGCTGTTGCGGTGCCTGATCCAGCTCGGGGAAGCGCTGCCAGACGCCGCCGTCGGTCAGCACCGTCGCGGCCGGCGAGCCGGTGGTGTGGTCCGGCGGCACCAGTTCCACGAAGTCGGTGGGCGCGAAAACGGGCTCGTTGCGCCCGAACCGTTCGGCCAACGCCTGCTGGAAGTCCCGTGCGACGCCACCTTCGGCGGCTGACGACGACAGCAGCACGAACGCACCGACACCGGAGCCGTCCGCCATCTCCAGTTCCAGCGACTGCCTGACCAGTGCCGCGAACGTCGGCGCGGTGGTGCGCAGCACCGTGCCGTCTTCGAGGATCACCGGCACGCGCTCGTTGGCCGCGGCGGTGTCGACGAAGAAGCTGTTCTGCGGCCACGGGGAAGGCTCCGTGCGCAGCTCACCGGTCTCGACAGCCTCGTCGAGGTCGAACAGCTCCGCATCGAGCAGGTGCGTCACCGTCCGAGCGTCCGCGCCCTCGGCCCAGTCCAGCGCCTCGCGCAGCTGCTCACCGCGCCGGAACGACATGCCGACGACCACGCCGTCCCTGGTCAGCCTGCCGGTCATCACGTCGTCGGGGTCGAACGCACGCCGCACCCCGAAGTGGTCCACGCCCACGAACCGCGGCGCCGTGTCACTGGTGAAGGTGCGCCAGTCGCCAGCCCGGCCCAGGTCCGCGAGCGGGGCCGAGAGGGGCTGCGGGTAGCCGAACTCGTCAGCCAGTACGCGCTGGAACTGCTCGGCACCGCCATCGGGCAGCGCCGCGTTCGCGGAAGCGAGGACGAACCCGTCCGGCTCGCGTCCTCCGCCCAGCGCGTCGACCATCGCCTCCGACTGCGCCACCACCCGCGCCAATGTCGGCGCGTCCAGCACGATCTCCGCCCCGCTGTTCAGCGACACGGGGAAGGTGCCCGGCCGCGACGGCACGGAGTCCGCCACGACGACGAACGACTCGGCCGACCGCGTCGCCTCGTCCGCCAACCGCTGGGCCACCACCAGATCGTCACCGCCGCGCAACGACACACCGATCGTCCGCTCACCATCCACGAGCGGGTTGAGCACGACGTCGTCGATGCGGAACGGACGGGGCCTGCCGTCGAGGGTGGTGCCGAGCAGCCGGCCATCCGTGTCCACGAGGCGGTGCACCCCGTCGCTGTGGACGAGCATGGCTGGGGTGTTCCAGCCGCGCTCCGCCAGCCTGTCGTGCAGGGCATTCGCGACGTCGTCACCGCCGGAGACGACCAGCAACCCGGCTCCCGGCAACGCGTCACGCAGCGGCTGCGCCTTGGTGAGCACGCGGACGAAGTCATCGGCGTCCAGGGTGACCTCGGTGCCGTCGAGCAGTGCCGCCCGGACCCGTGCGTCGCCGTCCTGGGTGAACTGGACCGCGAACGAGTCTTCCGGCAACCGCGCCGGATCCAGCGGCGTCGCCGGCGCGTAGGACAACCCCACGAGGCTCTCGCCGTCGCGCACCTCGGCCACCCGCAGGTCCGACGGCAGCAACAGGTGCTGTCCACCGTCGCCGTCCACGGCCGTGAACACCTTTCGAACCGAATCCTGGCGCCAGCCGCCGGCCTGCTCCGGGGTGAACACCGGGCGCTCGTAGCCGAAGGTGTCAGCGATCGCCTGCCGGAACGCGTCCAGCGCCTCCCCACGCGCCTTCTTCTCATGCTCGAACAACGCCGACAGATGGGTGACGTCCGCGTCGTCGGGCATCTGCTGCCACCGCGGCTCGCCCACGTGCAACACCAGCGCCTGCGCCCGGTGCCCGTCCAGCGCCGCCCGCAACGCCTCGGAGTCGGCGACCACCTTCGCGAACGACCGCCCGTCCAGCACCACCGGCCGGCCATCGCCCATCCGCACCGTGAAGTCACCGTCGACCAGCGACGCCGTCACGTGGAACGCACGGCTCGGCCACGGCGCGTCCGGGCCACCCAGCGACGGCAGCACACCAGGCTGCCGCTCGAACGACGCACCCACCGTCTGCCCGTCCCGCACCAGCGGAGTGGAGCGGACCTCGGAGGGCTCGACGTAATGCGTCCGGCCTTCCGGCCCGGTGCCGAGCAACGCGGACGGACCCGACACCAGCGTCCGCCACACCCCGCCGTTGGCGATGGTCGAGGTAGGACTCGCCAGAAGCCGGCCGCGCGCCAGCGCACCGAGGCTAGGCAGGTACGACGTCATGACCAGCTGCGTCGCGCCGACGACCGGCTGCCGGTACCCGAACTCCCCTGCGAGCGTGCGCTGGAAGTCGTGGGCCGCCCCACCCGGCTCGACGGTGTTCGCCGGCGAGCAGGAGATGAGCACGATCGCGCGGCGCTCGTCCGGGCCGAGCGCTGACCGGAACGCCGCGACAGACCCCACCAACCGGCCGTACTGGGTGCCGTCCACCGACATGACCGTCCCGTCGGCCAGGTAGACCTGGAACGACCGCGGTGACGCGTGAGCGGCGATGTAGAAGGGGTTGTCGGGCCACGGCACCGGGTAGGGCCTGTTGTCCCTGCCGAAGAGCTGGTCGACCACCCACTTCACCGGCCCGCCCTGCGCGGTGTGGGTGATCTGCTGACCGGGGTGGTCCGGGTTCGCCCACATCGGGAACGTCGACCTGTCCACACCCATCGCGAAGGAGAGACCGAGCAGACGCCCGTCTCGCCGGACTTCGCCGACCAGCACGTCCTCGGGACCGAACGAGCGCTGCTCTCTCGTGCGGCTGACTGTGCCCGTCAGCCGCACGTCCTGGACGTGGTCCGCTGTGGACAGTCGCACCCGGCCGTTGTCCGCCGTGTGCACCAGAACCGCGGTGTCGGGCGTGAACGCACGCCAGTGGTTCGCCCCGTCCGGCGCCACGACCGGCTCCTGCCGTCCGAACGTCGTGAGCGCCTGCCGGAAGTCCTGAGCCACGCCGTCGGCACGCGTCCCCGGCAGCGCGATCGCAGCCAGCGCGCCCTGCCCGGTGAGCGACCGCAACGGCTCCGACTTCGTCACGACCCGCGCGAACGTCGAGCTGTCCACCGACACCTCGCCACCGTCACGCAACCGCAACCGGAACCCGTCCGCCCCACCGTCCACGTCGATGTGGAAGACATGGCCCCGCTCCGCGGACACCGGCACCTCGACCGGCCCGTCACCCGGACGGAACGTCACACCGACCGTCTGGCCGTCCAGCAGCAACGGACGCTGCACGACATCGCCGCGCCGGAACGACCGCGTCTCCCCCGCGGCGTCGAGCCCGCTCAACACCGCCGAACCACGGCCGAAAAACTCGGCAACGGGCTTGATCAGCTGCGAGCGGCGGCTCTGCCGCGTCTCGGGCCCGCGCTCGGCCAGCGGCACATCGCGCTCCGGCCGCGACCCCGACGACTCACCCGGCTCCGCACGGGTCCGATCGAAACTCGGTTCATCCGACACCGGCGACCGCTCGTCACGCCGCACCTGGTCCAGGTCTGCGTCAACAGGCTGACGCTGCGCCTCAGCCTCGCGCTGACGCGACGACTCCGGCGCCTGCGAGGGCTGCGAATCCGTGGTCCTTTCCGGACTTTGCGGCGCGTCGGCGCCCTCGCGGCCGCTCGGCTCGACGTCGGTCTGGTCAACATCTTCAGGGGTCGGCTCGGACTGGCTCGGCTCCGACTGAGTCGGCTCGGACTGAGTGCCGCCGTCCTCGGCCAACGCGGCGGCCTCATCGCCCTCGTCGATCGTCTCCAGACGCTCCACCGAACGCCGCTGATCCGGCCGCAACCAGGTCTCAAGACCCGGCTGACGCCCAGACTGAGGCTGACGCGAGGAGTCCGGCTGCTGCTCCGGCGCCGGCTCGGCCTCCGGACTCCGCGACACCTCCGAACCGCCGTCCCGACCCTCCTCAGCCAACGCGGCAGCCTCGTCACCCTCCTCGATCGTCTCCAAGCGACCCGTCGGCGGCTGCGGCTCCGGCCGCACCTGAGGTTCGGACTGACGCTGCGGGTCGGCGGACTCGCGGGTCGTGCTTGGGTTGACCACGGTCCAGCCCGACTCGGGGCGCAACGCCTCGAAGTCCGGCCCGATGCGGTTCGGGATGGTCCTGCGCAGCGGCGCCGCCACCGCGTGGTCGTGGCCGAACTGGTTCGCGAGCGCGGTCTGGAACTGCTCGGCGAGGCTGGTGCCGTGGCGCTCGGCTCCGGCGCGCGGGGCCCGCAGCACGATCGCGGAGATGTCGCCCGACCGGGAGGCGCGCTGGAAGGTGTCCGACTCGGCGACGAGCCGGGCCAGTGCGGGGGCGTCGACGACGCGGCGGCTGCCGTCGGCCAGTCGCAGCTGGAAGTCGCCGCCTCGGGTGGTGCGGATGTCGACGTGGAACGCGTTCGCGGGCGCGTCGGCGGGCACCACTCGCGGGTCCGACCGGAAGGACATGCCGACCGTTCGTCCGTTGTGGACGATGTCGTGCGTCCGCGCGTCGGCCGGGTCGAAGTGGCGCACCTGCCCGATGCGGTTCGTGCCGGGCACGGTGGGCGGCAGGTCGAACGTCGTCCAGCCGCCGGGCGAAGGAGTCCTGCCGCCCTGGCTCGGGGTGAAGGTCGCGAGCGCGGCGGTGGGATCGGGTGCCGTGGTGGTCCGCGGCGTTGCGGGCTGGTTCGGGTCGCGCAGGCCGAGCGCCTCGAGTCCGCGGCGGTCCACCTCGAGCACGATCGGCTCGTCGGGCAGGGTGCGCACCGGGTCCGACCACTCGGAGGGCGTGCGCCCGCTGCTGTAGGTGGGCTTGATCTGCCACACCGGCCGGGCGCGCACGACGTAGCGCTGTCCGCCCTCGCCATCCGGCGCAGGCGTGTCGTGCCTGCTGGTGACGGTGCTCGTGTCCTCGTTGAACCACGGCAGCAGCGTCGTGGAGACGCTGGTCATCGGCAGCGACGGCCGCGGACGGGCGTTCTCGATGGGCAGCGCGCTGACGGTCGCGCTGATCCCGAGGCCGATCTCACCCGAGCGCGAGGTGGTGGCGGTCAGCCCCTGCTCGGTGCTCTGCTCGTGGCCGAGCGGCTGGTCGAGCACCCGGACGAGCTCCAGGTCGACCAGGTCGGCGCCGACGCGGACGTGGGAGACGGGACCCTCGCTCAAGCGGACCAGGTGACCCGTGGGCGAGAGCAGGTCGGCCATGTGCGCCCGCAGCGGCGCGATCCCGGTCTCCGTCAGCAGTTGCTGCATCGCCTGCGGGTGCAGCATCGGACGGCCGCCGAGGCCGGTCGTCAGGTCCTGCAGGGCCTCGTGCAGGCGCGGCGAGGTGAACTGGCGGACGTGCACCGGCGTTTCCGGCGGCAGGCCGAGCGGCTGCCGCCGCTCGCGCTGCCGCTCGTGCAGCGAGCCCTCCGACCGGTCGAGCACGCGCGGCGGTTCCTGGTCGGTCCGGACGACGTCGTCGATGGGCACGGTCGAGCGTGCCGCGCCGGGCAACGCGAACTCGGTGGTCCAGACCTCCTGGATCGGCCTCGGTCCCGGCGTCGGGAGCCAGGACGGCAGGTACCTCGAGTAGAAGCCACGTGAGGCGTACGGGTACACCTCCATCGTCACGTGCAGGTCGTGCAGGAACTGGGCGGCGTCGCTGGTGTGCTCGGTCGTGACCGCGTCGGTGCGGCCGGTGGTGAGCTCGGTCGAGTCGGCCCGGCGCCACGTACCGGAGAACGGGTTCACGTTCGCGCCGACCGAGCCCTTGCCCTTCTCCGAGTAGCCCACGAACGTCCTCAGCCCGGCGTCGAACCGGGTGCGGGTCTCCGCGCCTGCCGCGGTGTCGTGCGTTCCCTCCACCCGGTCGGTGACAGTCGATTCGGTGATCGTGCGGTGGTACTGGCCGTCTCCCAACCTGGCGCGCAGCACGACGAGCTGCTCGGCCCGGCCGAACGCGAGATCACCCTCGAGGAAGACCGCGCGCCCGCCGGTGAGCATGTCGTTGAGCACGGAGTGGCTGAGCGCGCCGCCCAGTGTCGGCCCCAGCACGTCGTGCACCAGACGCTCGTTGATGGGCTCGAACGGGTGGCGCCTGGCCCCGTCGAGGAGTCCACCGAGCGCGTTGGCCGGCCCATCCAGGACGCGGCTGAGCCGCATGCCGCCGTTGTGCTCGGTCCAGTGGCGCAGGCGGTCCTCGATCTGCCGCACCAGCTCGGCGCCGGCCGCGGGCCGGTACATCTCCACCCTGCCGGTGCCGGCACCGACGTCGCTCGGCGCGCGCAGCGGCTGCGACTCGAGCTCTTCGGTGCGCGACGGCCCCGCGTCCTGATCACCGCTGTGCGACGGCTCCGTGGTCGGGGTGCTGGTCGACGGAGCGTCGGCCGGAGTGTCGCCGGGGCGCTGGGCGCGGTAGTGCTCGGCGTCGGCAGGGTCCAGCTTGGCCAGGTCGGCCTCGGACAGCGCACCGACGCGGTGGATCTCGCTCGCCGGCACCCAGACGCGGGCACCGTCAGGCACCTCGACCCACTTCGACTGCTCACGGGTGGCGCCCTCGTGCCACAGGCCGGTGAGGTCGCCCCAGCTCCGCTGCAACGAGGACCGCACCTGGTGCGTGGCGTCGAAGCTGACCAGGTAGCCGCGCTCCGAGTGGTGCTCGCCGGTCTCCACCGGCGACCTGCGCGCCTCCGTCGTCGACTCGGAGTTCCGCACGCCACCGCCGAGCTCCACCCCGGCGCTGAAGGGCACCACCTTGTGCAGCGGGGTCGCCGCGTTCAGGCCGATCTTCGCCTGGTACTCGCGCCTGGTCTCGGTCGTGGTGCTCCCGTCCGTGCCCAGTCGCTGGGTGTCGCGGAAGGTGTGCGCGTCGTCGCGCGCCACGATGTGCGGGGTGTCCAACGTCGTGGTCAGGGTGACCTTGGCGTCCAGTTCGCGCGAGCCGACAAGTCCCGGCCCGTTGTGGCTGCGCAGGCGCAGCACGTCCTCGAACATGAGGGCGCGGTCGAACCTGGCCGCTCGCGCGGCCGGGGTCCCGAACTGCTCCAGCACGTCGAGGGAGACGTTGCGCTCGTTGGGCTCGCCCCATCGGCTGTCGAAGGCCCGCATGCCCTTGTGCTCGTCGAACTCGGGTGGCCTGGAACCGATGAAGAGCTTGAGAATCGGGTCGTACCACCGGTTGCCCTCCGGGCGGCCCACCATCGCCGAGATGGTCTGCACCAGGCCGGGCACCGGCTTGATCGACTCCAGCTCGGCACCCGCGGGCAGCTCGCCTGGCACGCGGCCGTTCTCGCCCGCGGTGCCGTCGAGCCACATCGGGTCGCCGCTGCGGGACACCGGGGTGCCGGCGTCGAGGAGAACACCGGGACGCTGCGGTGCGTCGATCTCGACCGCGCCCTCGATGTGCCGCGCGAGCACCTCCGGTGTCAGGTCGTCCGACCGCCCTGCGAACGACTCGTCGAAGCCGGACCAGCGACCGCCGACGTGCACCTCGAACTGGACGGGATAGGTGTAGCGGTGGACGGGCTCGGCGCTCTCCAGCGACCGTTCGGCCTGTGCCTGCTGTTCGGTCGTCCGGGTTGTGGTGACGCCGCTGTCCCTGCTCAGCGTGATGCTCTCGGACGGGTTGACCGGGTGCGCGGGCGCGTTCGGGTCGGTCTCGCCTGGCTTCAGGTTCGCCGGCGGCTTGTACGGGGTCTGGTATGCGTTCCCGGTGAGTCCGACGGTGTTCTCGGTGCCGGTGGTGACCGTCACCGTGTGGGCGTGACCGAGCTCGACCTTGCCCTCGAAGGTCTGCGACGGCACCTCACCGACGTGACGTCCCTCCCCGCGCAGCAACGAGCCGCGCACGAACACGTCGGGCGCGTCCTTGTGCCAGGCGCTGAGCGGGAACCTGACGCCGTCGCCGCCGTTGGTGACCTCCCTGGCGCGCTCGTGGAGGAACTCGCGGAACCGGTCGGCCAGCCTGGGCAACTGGTCACCCGGAATGTCGCCACGCGTCCACAGCTTGTGCAGGACCGAACCCACGACGCCGTCGACGGTGGCGTCGTCGAGGCGGTACCGCGCACCGACGCGGTCCGGCACGTCGGCCGTCTCGGGGGTGCGGGCGTCGGGGTCGGTGAGCGGGCGAGTCGGCTCCTGCGGCCCGGACCACACGGTGGCCGAGCCGTCCACCTTGACGACGTCGGGCGAGTAGCGACGGACGTTCGCGGAGTCGACGGGCGTGGTGCCCTGCCCCGTGTCGTGGTCGGCTCCGATCTGACTCTCCGGACCACCGCCCTGCGTCCAGCGCGAACCGTCGCCGATGCGCACCACGTACGTGAGGTCGGCGCGATGCTTGTCCAACGGTCCTGCGTAGACAGTGCTCAGCTCGGCCCCGTGGCGGTCCGTGATGGCTGTGCCGGTCGTGGTGCTGCGGAAGTGGCTGAGGGAGACACCCGCGAACCCGCCGTCCGGGTGGATGATGTCGCCGACGGAGAAGTCCACGCCCGCTCCCCGGCGCCGCATGTACGACTGCGCCGTGACGCTCTCGTTCGACGAGGTCTCGGTCTGGGTGAGCTTCGCCTCGACCGGCCCCCTGCTGTCGGCCTCTCCCCTCGGCGCGATGCCGATGACGACCTCGACCGGCTTCTTGCCGTTGAAGGCGAAGCTCTCGCGAGCCGCGCCACCGCGGAAGAGCTGGTCGGCGCGTCCGGGCAGGGTCTCGAGCCACGTCCGGAAGTCACGCGCGGCCGGGTCGTTGATGCGCAGTTCGAGCTTCTCCGACACCTGCCGGTAGATGTCGCCGAGTCCGCTGAGCTCGACGTGCTCGAAGGTCGGCGGCCGCACCGAAGGCGTGTTCGCGGAAGGCGCGTCCGCCGACGGGCGATCCTGCGGCCAGGCCAGATCCATCCGCACGTCGTGCGTCTCGGTCCGGATGATCGCGTTGCTCCAGGGGAAACGTCCCGGCTTGCGCACCGTGATCCGATAGGCGACGTCGTGCTGGGCGGTCCGGACGGGGAGGTCGCTCTCCTCCAGCGCCGTCGTGAGCGTGTGCGCGGTCGTGGAGGACAGCGACGAGGCACGGGTGTTGACGAAGTCGCCGATCCTGCCGCTGACGATCACCCACGGCAGGGGCAGCCGGAACGACCGCGGATCGAAGGAGACCTTCCCACGCTCGGTCCACCGCCACATGCTCGAAGACCGCCGGACCTGCTCGTCCGAGACGGTGGTGGTCGTGTGCCTGGGTTCGACCGGCGAGTGGACGGAGGTCACTTCGAGGGTGATCTGCGGGCCCTTGTGCCGTCCGCCGAAGTCGACGGTCAAGCCGCCGTCGAGCGCACGCGCGAAGTGTTCCTTGAGGTTGTCGTCGGAGAACGCGGTCTGAACCATGCGCCGCAGGTCGCCGTCGCGCTCCAGAGCCTTCGAGCCGAGCAGCTCGACGATCTTGCCGCGCAGCCCGGAGCCGTCGACGTCGCCTTCCACCTTGACGCCGTCGGTCCTGGCCTTCCGCACCCGCTCGGCCGGGTCCATGATCCCGTCGCCGTCGCGGCCGCTTGCGCCATCGCCGTCGCGGGTTGCGGACGGGCCCGGCTCCTGAGTGGCCGGGCCGGTGTCGGCCGGCACCTCGGTGGTCGTGCCGGTCGTGGACTCGTTCGCGACGCTGTCTGCCGGCCGCCGGGACGGTTCGGCTTCTGGCGAGCGCGGCGACCCGAGCTCGTCGTCGAGCTTGTCCAGCTCCGCCAGCAGGGACTCCGTGTCGTCGATCGCCGAGCGCGGCGACCCGAACTCGTCGCTCAGGTTGTCGAGTTCCGCCAGCAGGCTGTCGAGGTCCTCTGTGGACTCGCTGCGCGGCGACTCGGCGTCCGAGGTGTCGGAAGGCGTGGACCGCGCGTCGGCCCGGCTCGGCGACGAGCCGGGCGTCTCGACGTGGCGGGTGTGCTCCGCGGGGAGCGTGAGAGCGGCGAGCCCGCCATCCCCGAGCAGGCGGCGGAACGGCTGCGCCTCTGCCACGATCCGGGCGACGTTCTCGCCGTCGATGACCACGGACGTCCTGGGGCCGTGGGCGTGGTCCAGCACGGCCACCGGCAGCGGGCCGACGGTGAGCGACTGCCAGGTTTCGCGCAGCGGTCGCCCGTCCGGCGGGAACACCTCGGACGCGTCACGCACGTCGGTGGACCAGCGCAGCTGGACGAAGCCCTCGGGCTGCGGCCGCGCACCGAGCTCGCCGTCCCTGGTGAACACGGTGACGTCGACGGTCCGGCCGTTGTGCGCCAGCACGGCGAACGTGCTGCCGTCGGCGGGCAGGCGCAGCAACGCTCCGCCGGCAGGGACGACCTGTAGGTTCCCCTCGTGCACAGGCGAAAGCGCCTCGTTCGGCGACGGCTGCGCCCCATCCTGCTCCTGCTCCGGCGAACGCGGCGTGTCACCCTGCTGGGGCGAGTCCTCGCCGCGAGGTGAGCCGTCGCCGTCAGACGAACGCCCCTCGAACGCGTCCTCCTCCCGGATGAGATCGGACAACGACCGCCGCGTTTCGGGCGTGCGGGCCAGCACGGGCACCTCGGCACCCAGCCGGTCGCTCAGGGCGCGCTGGAAGTCGTGCGCGGCCGAGCCGTCCGCCCTCGATCCCGGCACGACCACGGCGGCGAGGTCTCCGTGACGCACCGCGGCGAGGAACGGCTCGCTCTTCGCGACCACGCGTGCGAGCGTCGAGCCGTCGACGGACACGCGGCCACCGTCGGACAGCCGCAACTGGAACCTGTCAGCCGTGGCGTCCACGTCCACGTGGTGAACCGGGCCGCTGCGCAAGGACGCCGGCAGCTCGGCGGGGGTGCCGGTGTCACGGAAGGAGATGCCCACCGGGCGGCCGTCGGACTCGATCGGCCGGGAAACCACGTCCTTGCGCTGGAACGTCCGCGCCGCACCGGTCTCGTCCAGTCCGGTCAGCGTGGCGAAGTCCCTGCCGAACAGCCGCGCGATCGGACGCGTCACCGACGACCACAGTCCGGACCGCAGCTCACGGCCACGCGTGTCGGACGGCGCCGGGTCGCCCTGGCGCTGCGGTACGGCCGGCTCCTGCGTGCCGCCGGGTCCGGCGTCGGACCTCGGCGGCCCGTGCGCGGGGAGCTCCTGCCACCTGCCGCCGTCGGTGATCGAGTACTCCACCCGGCCGGTGTTCTGCGTGAGGCGGCTGTAGACGTCCCGCGTCGGCGCGAACACCCGCGGCGGCTGGAACGACTCCGTCAACGCCTGGCGGAAGTCGTGCGCGGTCCCGCCGGGACCGTCCACACGCGCCGCCTCGCACACCACCATGACCAGCGCGTCGGGCTCCGACCGGTTCATCGCGCGGTGGAACGACTTCAGATCGCCGACCAACCGGCCGAACGTCCTGCCGTCGAGATTGACCTCCGAACCGTCCCGCAACGTCACCCGCGCGCGGCTCTCCGACCCGTGCGCGAACACGTGCAGCGAGTTCCGCGGCCACGGCGCGGGCGTGCTCTCGAACTGACCATCCGCACGCGCCTGCCTGATTCCTTCGCCGTCGCGCACGCCCTCGGGGAACAGCTGCGTCGCCTCCGACGGGTCGTGCCGCTGCAACCACGACCGCACATCGGCCTTGTCCCGGCCGGTGTAGAACACCAGCCCCGCGTCGCGGCCGTCCCGCGAGACCCGCGTGACCTTCACGTCCGACGAGTGGAAGGTCCTGCGCGCGCCGTCCGCGACCCCCTCGCCGCTGAGCTCCAGGTTCTCCCGCGTCGCGGTCCGCAACCGCAACCGCTCCTGGACCCAGTGCCCGGCCCGCTCCACTCGGGAGGGACGGCTCTCCGGCCGCGCCTGCGACTCCCTGGCCTCCTGCTGGGACTCCTGACGCAGGAAGTCCGCGAGCGACCTGCTGCGCTCCAACGGCTGAGTGCTCTGCTCAGCCGAGCGGCTCGGTTCCCGCGAATGCGCCGGTTCGTCACCACGCTGCGAATCGAGCGCACCGTCGCGCGAGTCCACCGGACCGCCATCGGCGTGGACCGGTTCGTTCGCACCGTCCCGCGACGGCCCCGACTCCACGAAGCGCGGCGACAGGTTCTCGGGACGCGAACCGGGCGTGTGTTCCTCGGCGACCGGCTCGGACCCGCGCCGCGGAGACCCCTGCGGCTCCATCGAGCGCGGCGAAGCGTTCTCGGACCGCGGCGACGGCTGGCTGGACGGCGGCCGGGTCCCGTCACGGTCACCCGCGGGCGTCGAGTCACCGGCACCGGACTCCCGCGAACGCGGCGACCCGAGCTCCTCGCTCAGGTTCTCCAGCTCCGCCAGCAAACTTTCCGTGTCGCTCAGCGGCGCCGCATCGTCCTCGGACACCCGCGAACGCGGCGACCCGCCGTCCGCCGGCTCTTCCCCACGACCGGACTCCTGGGAACGCGGAGCGGCATCGTCCGAAGAGGACTCTCCACCACGACCGCTGTCCTGGGCCGGCTCGGAGCGGAGTTCCTGCGAGCGGTGCGGGGTGCCGTCCGACACGGTTTGCAGACCGGCGGGCGGCTGGTGGGCCTGCGTGGGTTCGACCAGGGCGTCGCTGGGCACGTGAGCCGGTGCGTCACCCACCGGAGTGCGGTCGCCGAGCTCGAGTTCCGCCTCTTCCGGGATGGTCTCCAGCGGCCGCCGCTCGTGACCGTCGCGCATCCAGGCGGGGTCCTCGACCCGCGGCGGATCGGTGTCGGCGGTCCGCTCCGGCGAGCGGGGATCCGTCGACTGGGTCGTGTCAGCAGGCTGGGTCGTGTCGGCCGGGCGTGCGGTGTCGAGCGGCGGAGCGGTGGGGTCGTCGAGCCCGAGGCGGCGCAGGCCCTCGCGGTTCGTCTCGATCAGGATCGGCTTGTCCGGCTCGGTCCGCACCGGCGCGTTCCACTCCGTCGGCGCACGCCAGCTGCGGAACGTCGGCGTCACCTCCCACTGCGGGGTCAACCGCACCAGGTACCGCCGGTCCGCCGCGGGGTCCGCGGTGGGCTGACCATCGGCGGGCGTGCCGTCAGCGCGCGTGTTGTCGGTGAACGTGCCATCGGCCGGGGTGCCGTCAACGGGCTTCGTCGCCTCGGCGGGATTGGAGTCGTGCGACGTCGACGAAGCACTGTCGCCCTTGGACTCCCAGTCGCGCTTGAGCGTCACGTCGTGGATCGCCCCGCTGGGACGCTGACCCGCCGTCTGGTGCACCGGCTGGTTGTTGAGCGTGGACGCCGTGTTGCCCTTGACCTCGTTCTTGCCCGCGAGGTTCTGCGTGGTCGTCTGCTTCTCGGTGACCGTGAGCGTCGCCGGCGTCTCCAGCACCTCGACCAGCTCACGCTTGACGACGTCCATCGAGATCTTCACGCTCTTGACGCCACCGCCGGGGAACTTCACCTCATGCCCCGCAGGCGACAACAGCTCCTTCAGCTCACCGCGCAGCATCGGCGACTGCGTGGCCGCCCGCAGCTCGTGCACCGAGCTCGGCGACATCATCGGCCGCCCGTTGCCGCCATCAGCCAGCTGGTTCAGCGCGTCCTGCAGTTTCGGCGCGTCGAACGGGCGAACCACGGCGTCGTCGGACAGACCACCCGGCCGGCCCTCCGGATCCAGCCACCCCCGCAACGGTCCTTCGGCCTCGGCCAGCGGCGGCGCCGGGTTCCTCGGCTGCACGGGCACCGCGTCGTCGACCGGAACGACCGACCGCACGGCACCTGGCAGGTCGAAGGTCTGGCTGAAGTGGTCGCTGAGCCGCCGCGCACCGGGGAACATCTTCCGGACGTCGCCGGAGCGCGCGTAGGTGTGCACCTCCATCGTGACCTTGAGGTCGTGGAGGAACTCGACGCTGTCGTGCTCGTCGGTGAACTTGATCTTCTCGGTGCGTTCCTGACCGGTTTCGAGCTCGCCCGTGCGGTTGTGGCTGAAGGCGCCGCTCTGGGTGAGTCCGAAGCCCGGCTGCCCGTTCATCGAACGCGCGGCGACGAACCCAAGTCCGCCCTCCAAAGACCAGCCACCGGTGGTCTTCTTCGTGGACTTGTCCGTCGACCTCAGCTCCAGCTCGACCTTCTCACCGATCACGGTCCGGTGATAGGCGCCGTCGCCCAGCTCGGCCTTGAGCACCACCAGCTGCTCGACCTTGCCGAGCGGGCGCTGACCGGGCAGCAGGACCGACAGTCCTGGACCGAGCATCTCGCGCAGCGCGGCGTTGAAGTCCGCACCGCTCAGCCTCGGCCCGAGCACGTCGTTGACGAGCCGGTCGTTGATCGGCTCGAACTCCACCTGCCGCCGGGAGGACCCGCTCAGCAACTGCGTCGTCAGGTCCACGAGGCTCAACCGGAGCGACTCCGGCTGCTTGGTCCAGTCCGCGAGGATCGAGGCGACCTGGGAGACCAGCTCCCTGCCCGACTCCGGCCGGTAGACCTCGACCCGGCCGGTACCGCGGCCGACGTCGGAGGGAGGCCGCAGATCGTCGCGTTCCGGCTGCTGCTCCGTCGGCGTGGTGTCCTGGTCGCGGTTGCTCGGTCCCTCACCGGGGTCGGCCATCGGCTCCTTGCCGGGCCGGTGGCTCGGCGCTTGCGCCGGGTCGGAGCCGCTCGGGCCTTCCCCCGCGCTGGAGTTGACGGTCTCGCGGTACTTGGCGGCATCCGCCGGGTCGAGCTTGGCGACGTCACCGTCGACGAGGTCGCCGATGCGGTGGATCTCGCTCGCGGGCACCCACACCGTCGCCGCTTCCGGTACGTGGACCCACTTCTCGGCCTCCCGCGTCGGCACCGGCCACTGGTGGCCGAGGCCTGCCAGGTCGTGCCAGGTGTGCTGCCAGCGCGTGTGCAGCTGGTGCGTGGCGTCGAAGCTGACCAGGTAACCCCGCTCCGTGCGGGTGATGGTCTCGGTCACCTTCGCCCGGTCACCGTGCGAGGTCTCGTTCAGCCGGGAGTAGCCGCCACCGGTGCTGGCCAGCACACCGGGCATGACCTTGCCGGTGCCCACCGGGAACATGTTGGTCAGGCCCAGACTCAGCTTGCCCGTGTGACCGTCACCGCTGGTCTGCGTGGTGCCTGTTTCCGCGGCCTCAGCGGTCGAGAACCTGTGCGTGTCGTCGACGGCCAGGATCTTCGGGTTCGCGAGCTCGGTCGACAGCTCCACCCTGGCCGTGCGCTCCCGGTTGCCGGCAAGGCCAGGAGTGTTGTGGCTCTTGAGCACGGTGAAGTCCGTACCGTGCACCGCCAACCCGAACTTCGCCGCGCGGGTGGGCATGCTCCCGAAGGACTCCAGCGCGTCGCGCGCCGCGTTGCGCTCGTCGAGCGTCCCCTCCTCACGAGCGAACGGCCCCAGACCGTCGTGCTCGTCAAAACGCGCCGGGCTCGACCCGCTCAGCACCGAAAGCGCCTTGTCGCCGGTATCGGCCAGGAGCTTGCGCCACCCGGAACGAACAGGGGCGTCGATCATCTTCGCGACCGTCTCCCGCATGTCCGGGATCGGCTTGAGGGTGTCGAGCTCGAAACGCGGCGGCAGGTCGGCGCGACGTTGCCGCGACTCCGGTGCCTGCCCTTCATGCCACTGCGGAGCGGGTTCTCCACGACCGGTGTCGGCGTCGGGCAGTGCGGCCGGGCGTTCCGGTGCGACCACCTCGACATCGCTGTGGAACCGGTGCACCGGGCCGGTCTCATCGGGCGCCGGAACCCTCGGGAACACCAGTTCCCCCGGCTCAGCCCATCGGCCACCGAACCGAACCTCGAACTCCGCGGGGAACCGCACGCGGTGCAACGGCCTGTCGCTTTCCAGCCGCTGCTCGTGCCCGATCTCGTGCTTGGCCTCCGTCGTCTTCTTGAACGCCCCGTCGTAGGTGAGCCCAGCGGTCCCGGTGCGGGAGTACTGGTCCTTCTGCGTCATGTTGCCCATCGAGGAGATGCCCAGCGACAGGTCCTTGGTCCGGCCGGTCTCGACGCTGCTGCCGTGGTCGGTCCGCAGCTTGCCCGTGCCGGTCTCGTTCTCCAGCACGCCGAGGTAATGCGGCTTCGACACATCCGGATGCGCCCGCACGAACACGTCCGGCGCGTCCTTGTGCCAGCCCGACAACGGGAACCGCACACCGTCGCCGCCACGGACCAGGTCGTGGGCGTTGTCCTCCAGGAACCGCCGGAGCTTCGCCTCCACGTCCGCGAGGTGCTGTGGCTCCACCTTCCCCTCGCTCGACAACCGGTGCAGCACGCTGCCCACCAGGTGCGAGATCGTCTCCTCCGGCAGACGGTGGTCGGCATCGAGCCGATCCAGCATCCGCGACGGATCCACCTTCGGCGGGATCGCCGGCGACTCCTGCGCCGGACGCGTGGCCGGGTTCGGCTCGACCACCGTCGGCGGCGTCTGCGAGGTCGAGGGCGTGCTCGTGTCGGCGACTTCGTCGTGCGGCTTGCGCCACACATTCGCCTTGCCGTCGACCTTCAACACCGTGAGCGGCTCGTAATGGCGCACCTTGGACGGATCAACCGGCTTGAGCGCCTCGGCCCTCGCCCGTTCCTTCCGCGTGGGATTCGGACCGAGCAGGTCCTCCTTCCGCACCATGTCGTGCTGGTTGGCGATGTCGTGGTTCGTCGCACCGACGACCTTCTTGCGGTCGTCGCCGACCCGCACCACGAACTCGAACGACACCTCCTCCTTCCTGACCGGACCCTGGTACTTCGCCGCGAACTCGTCGGTGACCTTCTCCGTCAGCCGCGTCTCGGTCTTCGTGGTGCGGAACAGACCGATGTTGGGACCGATGCCCCCGCCCTGGGTCGCGCCTTCCGGGTTCGGCACCTTCTTGCTGAAGTCACCGATCAGCACGCCGAAGCCGAGGCCCCGGCGACGCGACAACGACTGACCCGTGTTGGTCTCGGCACTCGACTCACGGGACCGGGTGATGGTGCCGTCGGCGTTCGGGTGCGGACGCGTGACCATGGGGTTGGTCACCATCACCGTGATGTCCGTGCGACCGCGACGGCCAGGCAGTTTCAACGACGTGGTCTGCGGCTTGCCGCTGAGGAGGTCCGGGGCGTTCGAGGGAAGGTTGTGCAGCCAGTCGCGCAACCGGCGCGCACCCATGGAGCTCGGCGGGAAGTCACCGAGCTCGTTCTCCAGCGCGCGATACACGTCGTTCAGGCCGATGAAGTCGGCGTGCACGATGTCCTGCGGGTGTTCCAACCGAACCGTGGTGGGCGTGGAAGGCGTCGAACGGACCGACTCCGGCCACAACAACGTCACGGGCACCGACACGTTGTCGGTCGTCTTGACCGGCCTCAGCGGCAGGAAGCTCGGCCCGCGCGGCTTGCGCACCGTGACCGTGAACTGCACATCGTGCACCGCCTTCTCGCCCGGCGCGTCGGTGCGCTCGATCTTCGTCTCGCCCTTGTGCGCGATCGACGTCTTCAGATCCGAGCCCCGCGAGTTGAACAGGTCGCCGATCCTGACCGTGAGGGCGACGACGTTGAGCGGGATCCGGAAGTTCCGCTCACCGGTGGTGGGCAGAACCCTGGCGTTGCTCAGGCTGACCTTCTGCTCCTCCCGCTTCGTCGAAACGGAGAAGTCGCCCTTCGTGTGCTTCGGCGTGCTGGGCGGTGTGCCGATCGACGTGATCTCGACGCGCACCTGCGGCGCGCTGCGCCTGCGCGGACCGAGGTCGACGATCAGACCACCGTCCAGGGCGCGGTGGAAGTTCTCCTTCAGGTTGTCGTTGGAGAAGTGCTGTTCGATGAACGCCTTCAGCACCTTGTCGTTTCTGCTGTTCTTCAGCTTCAGCAGGCTGATGACGGCGTCGCGCACCGGCTGGGCGTCGAAGTCCTCCTCGACCTTCGGCCGGTCGACCTGGGCGCGCTGAACCCGGTCGACAGGAGTGGCGGGCCTCGGCGAAACCGGTTCCTCGACCGGCTGCTCGGAGGTGCGCGCCGGTTCCGGCTGGGGCGTGATCTCGTTGCTCGGGGTCGTGGTGTCTTGTGGCCGCTGGGTTTGCTCGGTGTTGTGGGTGTTCGGCGTCTGCTCGGTGTTCGGGGTCTGCTCGGTGTCGCGGGCCTGCCGCGGCGGTCGCGCGGCGGGCTCGAGCGGGCCGGGGAGCGGCGCCGTCTGGGACTGGTCCGCCGGTGTGGTCCGGTGGTCCTGGCGGGAGGAAGACGTGGCCGGGCGGTCGGGCTGCTTGGACTCGGTCAGCTTGGACTCGGTCAGCGGCGGGTTGGTGGTGCGTGCGCGGTCGGCGTTCTGGTCGGAGGTGGGCGTGCTCGTGGGAGTCGAGGTCTGCTCGCCGCGGGCAGGTGAGCCGGGACGCGACCGCTCCGGGGACGTGGCCGGAGTCGCCTGGTCGCTGCGGCCAGCACGGTCCGGGCTGCTGGTGGACGGCCGGTCCGCGGGGGTCGTGGGCTGACCACTCGAGTTGGACGCGGGCTGCTCGGCCTGCTTGCCGGTCGGTGCAGTCGACTGCGTCGTGGGCGGCACGGCCGTGCTGTCGCCCGCCTTGCCGGTCGGCGCAGTTGCCGGCGTGGTCGGCTGCGCGACAGGCGTAGTGGGCTGCGCGGCAGGCGTGGTCGGCTGCGCGGCAGGCGTGGTCGGCTGCGCGGCAGGCGTAGTGGGCTGCGCGGCGGGCGTCGTCGACGTGGTCGGCGTCGTCGACGTGGTCGGCGTCGTCGACGTGGTCGGCGTCGTCGACGTGGTCGGCGTCGTCGACGGAGTCGACTGCGCGGCAGGAGTGGTCGGCGTCGTCGACGGAGTCGACTGCGCGGCAGGAGTGGTCGACGGCGCGGCCTGCGTTGTCGGAGTGGTCGACTGCGTGCTCGGCGGGATGGTCGTGCTGTCGCCGCTGTGCGTGGGCGTCGTTTGGGCGGGCGAGTGCATCGGCTGGTGGCCTGGGCGGGGCGCGACGGAGTCACCCGGCGTCACACCATCGCCCGCACGGGAAACGGGCGTGTCCACACGCGACGGCGAGACGGCGGGCGGGTGTTCCGTGGTGCGGCTCGGTCCGTCGCCGGGCGGTTGGGGATCGCGAACCGGCGAGCTGGTCCCTTGTGGCGCGGCGTCGTGTCCAGCGGGGTGCCCGGTACCGGCGGGTACCTGGTCTCCCGGCCGGCTGACGACGCTCGGCTGCGAGACGCCGGCGTCATGCGACGACGGGTTCGTAGCGACCGTGCGGGGCACGCTGGCGTCCGAAGTGGACGGACGCGACTCCGAGCCGGGAGCCTGGTTGTCCCCGCTGTTTGGCACGGTGCCGCGAGGGCTCGTGCTGTTCGAGGTGTTCGAGGTGTTCGAGTCGGAGTCGCCGGAGCCCCTGGCAGGCGTGGCGCTGTGGCTCTGGTCGCCCGACGTGGCAGGCGACTTGTCGTTGAGCTGCACCGGGTTGGAGCCGGTCGACTCGGGGACACGCGGCGAGGACGTGGGCGTGGTGGACTGCTGGTGCTGCCCAGGCGTCTCCGCGGGCCTGCCGGTCTGCGGCGAGACCGTCGTCTGCCCGCCCTGCGAGGTAGTGCCAGGCTGCTGGGTCGTCGACGGCTGACCAGTCCCCTGGCCCGCACCTTGACCCTGCGACGACGTGGCAGGCCGCTGCGTCGTCGACGGCTGACCCGTGCCCTGATTCTGCGACGACGTAGTCGGCGACTGCGTCGTCGACGGCTGACC
>NZ_JAXAVV010000030.1:0-103298 GCF_033949925.1 Lentzea kristufekii | reverse complement strand
AGGTCGCGCTGCCACTGGACGACGGCCGAGTGGTAGCTGTTGGCCGCCTTCGTGTCGAAGTTGAAGACGTGCCCGTACCCGTTGACGACGAAGCCGTCGACCCGCGGTGCCTTGGGGTAGAACGGCTTCTCGGAGGCGACCAGTGCCTGGGCCGAGGAGCAGTCGGCGCCGAGCGGCGGGGTTCCGCAGAAGTAGTCGGCCGAGGTCTGCACGGTCATCACCGGCACGTCGATGAGGGCGCTCACCGGCAGGACGAGGTTCGACATCAGCGCGGTGGTCACGAACTCGCCCGCCGACACGACGTCCTTGGTGGCCTCGTCGAGGTTGATCACGGTGGCGATGTTCGGGCCGGGCGCGTGGAACATGTCGTACCGGGTGCCGGGGGCCGTCGTCAGGTAGCCGACGTCGAGGCCGCGCAGGCTCAGCTTCGGGTCGATCAGCGCGGGGATCAGGTTCGTCAGCGCGGGCACGGCCCTGATGTAGTCCCACTGGTGCGTCATGCCGGTGACCAGGACGCCGTCGACGTCGCGGTACTTGCCCGCCTCGGCCATCGCGATGGCCGAGCCGATCGAGTGCCCGCCGACGAGCACCTTGGCGAAGCGGGGGCGCAATTTCTGGATGACCTGGTGCACCGCCTCTGCCTGGTTCGGCACGTCGACGAGGATGCTCAGCGGCTTCGTGCTCCTGCCGGACCCGATCCGGTCGACGGCCATGGTGGCGATGCCCGCGCTGTTCATCGCGCGCGTGACCGAACGGGTCTCGCCTTCGACCGGGATGTCCCAGTAACCGCTGGTGTAGGTGCCGCCGGGGACGAGCACCTGGACGGTCTTCGCCCCCTGCGGGACGCACAGCCTGCCGTACATCGTCTGCCTGATGAGGCCGAACTGAACGGGCGTGTACACGTCCTCGCAGGTCGTCGCGGCAGCGCTGGCCGGCGCGGGAACCGGCAGGAGGGCAGCGAGCAGCACGGCGGCACAGAGCCGGCGGAAACGCATGGGGGAACAACCTCCAGCTAGCGGGGGACGACCTTCATCATCAGGTCGTTGGGGTAGGCCGCGTTCGTGAACTTGGTGCGCACGGGCCGGTCGGGGACCAGCCGGTAGCGCGCGCAGACCGTCGCCACCACGATGGCGATCTCGGTCAGCGCGAAGTGGTTCCCGATGCACTGGTGGATGCCGCCGCCGAACGGCACGAACGCGCCCTTCGGCAGCCGCTTGGCGCGTTCGGGCGTCCAGCGGTCCGGGTCGAAGCGCTCGGGGTCCGGGAAGTTCGCGGGGTCGTGGTGCATCGTGTGCGGGCTGAGGATCACCTCGGTGCCCGCGGGCAGGACGGCGCCGCCGAGCTCGACCTCGACGGCCGTGCGGCGCATGACGAGCCAGAGCGGGTACTTCCGCAGGACCTCGGTCGCCACCTGGCCGACGTAGGTCAGCTTCGGCACGTCGTCGACGGTCACCGGACGGCCGGCCAGCACCTCGTCGACCTCCGCCACGACCCGCCGTTCCACCTCGGGGTTGGCGGCGATCTCGTGGAAGATCCAGGCCAGCGCCAGCGCGGTCGTCTCGATGCCCGCCGTCAGCAGCGTGATGACCTCGTCGAAGACCTGCTCCTCGGTCATCGGTTCGCCGGTCTCGGCGTCCCTGGCCATCAGCAACGTCGACAGCAGGTCGCCGTGGTCGGTCTCATCGCCACGACGGCTCTCGATGACCTCGCGCACGATCGCGCGCATCCGGGAGATGGCCTCGTCGAACTCGCGGTTGGCCGGGATGGGCAGCTTCTCGACGAACGCCGGTGAGAGGGCGCGCAGGATTCCGTTCCTGATGATCACGAAGACGGACCGGCGTGCCTCGGCGATCGCCTTCTTGCCGATCTCGGTGGAGAAGAGCGCCTCACCGACGATCGTGACGGCGAGGCCCTGCATGTCGGCCTCCAGCTGCCGCACCTCGCCGGGCCGCCAGCCGTCCAGCAGGTCGAGCGTCGCGCGGAGCATGGTGCTCGCGTAACCGGCGATCCGGTCGCGGTGGAACGCCGGCTGCATCATGCGGCGCTGGCGCAGGTGGAAGGCTCCGCTCGACACCGCGAGCCCGTTGCCGACGAACGGCCGGAACTTGTCGTACATCCGGCCTTTGTGGAACTTCGGTGCGTCGGCGACCAGCACCTGGTGGGTCAACTTCGGGCTGGCGACGAAATAGGTGCGCATCGGCCCGAGATGTACTTCGACGAGATCACCCTGACCACGTAAATTCCTGGTGAATGCGAATCTTTTCCTGAGCATAGGCAACGAATGCCCGAGAAATGGCAGCCGGCCGGGTGCCACCGGGACGGACATCATCGCTCCTAGTGAGGGGAAAAGAGATCGCGCAACCCTATGAGTCGTTCGGTCGAGAGTGACAGTGCCCGATCGGGTGGAGTCCGTTCACGCTTGCGGCCTAGTCGCTCGCGCTTTGTGCGTGACTAAGCTAGTGCGTCCGCAACCTGAAGAGGTGGGTAGTCGTGTCCGACGTGCAGAACTGGGTTCCGCAGAGCGTCGACGTTTCCGTGCCGAGCGCGGCACGCGTCTACGACTACCTGCTCGGGGGTGCGCACAACTTCGCGGTCGACCGCCTGATGGGCGACAAGGCCGAGCAGATGATGCCGAACTCCCGCAACGCGGCCAGGCTCAACAGGGCCTTCCTGCGCCGCGCGGTGCGCTTCATGACCGACCAGGGCGTGCGCCAGTTCCTGGACATCGGCTCGGGCATCCCGACCGTGGCCAACGTGCACGAGGTCGCGCAGGAGGAAGACCCGTCGTGCCGCGTCGTGTACGTGGACCGCGACCCCGTCGCCGTCGCGCACGGTGAGCTGATCATCGCGGGCAACGACCGCGTCGGCGTGCTGCAGGCCGACATGCGCGATCCGGACAGCATCCTGAACAGCGGCGAGGTGAACCGGCTGCTGGACTTCGACCAGCCCATCGGCCTGCTGATGCTGTTCATGGTCCACTGGGTGCCGGACGAGGCCGACCCGCAGAGCCTGCTCAAGCGCTACCGCGAGGCGCTGCCCAGCGGGAGCTACCTCGCGATCTCGCACATGGCCGGCGACCACGTCAACGACGACGCCAGGTCGGTCACCGACAGGATGGCCAAGGCGGGCGGTGGCGACGTCACCTATCGCGACCGCGCCCAGGTCGAGTCGTTCTTCGGGGACTTCGAACTGGTCGAGCCCGGACTCGTCAAATTCGCCGAGTGGCGGCCTTCCGGCCCCGGTGACGTCTCCGATGATCCAGCGTTGAACAAGATCGCGTTCGCCGGAGTCGGCCGGAAGCCATAGCGATTATCGATGGTGTGATGTCGATTCACGCGACCGGTTGAGGCGGAGCCGACTCTGCGTGGGTAAACTGCCGGACCTCAGAGCCATTGCGAGGCGGCCACCCGAATGTCCAGCCCGAGCCGAATACCAGACGGAACGCCTTCGCCTCAGGACAATGCGAGGGCGCGGACGACGCTCGCCCGCAAATGGTCGTACCGCCTGCTCGGAGCAGTCGCGATTCCCCTGGGCCGAGAAGATCTCGACGCGGAGCTGCGGATCCGGCTGGACGCGTTGTGCTCGATGCTGCACGAGGAACCGTTCGTGACCGCCTCGATCGAGGCGGCGGGCGCCGACCTGGCGACGCTGGGTCATCTGGGCCGGTTCGGGCTGCGGTGCACCACCGAGGTCCTCGGCAAGGGCCTGCTCGCGCTGCCGGAGTTCCAGCCGGTCGAGCGGTACGCGGAACGGATCGCGCTCGCGATGGGCGCGCTCGGTGCCGGTTTCACCGCGGCCAACGCGGAATCCGTGCTGGCGCAGCAGGAGAGCATGCAGCGGTCGTTGCTCAAGGCGGTCCGCGACGCGAACTGGAACCTCAGGGAGAGCCAGGCCCGCTTCGACGAGGTCGTCACGTCGTCCACCAACGGTGTGCTGATCGTCGACCTCGAGGGCCGGCTGCTCCAGGTGAACGCGGCCACCGGCCAGATCCTCGGGCGCACCTCCGAAGAACTCACCGGTGTGCCGCTGCTCGACCTGATCGAGCCCACCTACGTCGAGGTGCTGCGCGACGCGATGGCCGACCTCGCCGCCGGCACCACCGAGCGCTTCCGGCAGTCGCAGCGGCTGCTGCGCGACGACGGCGAGTCCGCGCCGGTGACGCTGGCCGCTTCGCTGCTGCGCGGTGCCGACGACCAGCCGATGCACTTCGTCGTCGTGATCGAGGACGGCACCGAACTGGCGCTGCTGCAGAGCGAGCTCAGGCGGCAGTCGCTGCACGACGTGCTGACCGGGCTGCCGAACCGCCAGTTCTTCACCACCCAGCTGGAGATCGCGCTGCGCAAGGCCGATCCCGAGCACGGCATCACCGTATTCCACCTCGACCTCGACGCGTTCGGCATGCTGCGCGACAGCTTCGGCGGCCGGGTCGTCGAGCGGTACCTGCAGCACGTGACCGGCCGGCTGAAGACGTTGCTGGCGGGCGAGAAGGTCATGATCGCCCGGTTCGGCGGCGACGAGTTCGGCGTCCTGCTGGAGAACACGGCGACGACGCCGGGCATCGACGCGATCATGAAGAGCATCAACGACGACCTGGTGCTCGAACCGACCTTCGTGGACGGTCACGGGGTGTCGGCGTCGATGAGCGCGGGCGTCGTGCACCGGCCGGGCACCGACTCCGAACCGCTCGACGTGCTGCGCTCCGCGGAACGGTCGTTGCGCCGCGCCAAGAAGGGCAGGCGCGGGCAGTGGGAGCTGTACCACGCCGGCCAGGACGCCGAGGAGCTCCGGGACGACGCGCTGGCCGTGGAGATGCCGGCCGCGTGGGAGAACGGCGAGATCAGCGTGAGGTACCGGCCGGTCGTGCGGCTCGCGGACGGCGCGGTCAGCGGTGTCGAGGCGGAGTTCCACTGGGACAGCCCGGAATCCGGCGTGCTGACCCACGACCGGTGCGCGTACCTGGCCGAGCAGACCGGCCTGATCCTGCCGCTCGGCGGGTGGCTGCTGAAGGTCGCAGGCGGCCAGTCGGCGTGGTGGCGCCAGCGCGGGCAGTTGGACAGGACGCTGGCCGTGCGCCTCACCGCGCACCAGTCGTCCGACGCGGACCTGGTCTCGCGGGTGGTGGAGGTGCTCGACCAGATCGGGGTGCCCGCCGACAAGCTGATGATCAGCATGCCCGGCGGCGTGCTGTCCGTGGCCGACGCGGCGGACAACCTCGCCGTGCTGGCCCGCATGGGCGTGCTGACGGCGATCGACGACTTCGGGATGGGGCCGCTCGACTTCGGCCTGCTCGCGTCCGAACTGCCGGTGCGGGCCGTGCGGGTGGCGCCCGGCCTGGTGGCGAGCCGCTCTCCGTACGTGGCGGCGCTGCTGCCGCTGTTGCGGGAGCAGGGTGTGGCGGTCGCCGTGGAGGGGATCGACAGCGCCGAGCAGGCCGAGTGGTGGCGTGCCGCCGGGGCGGACTTCGCGACGGGCGACCACTTCGGGGTGGCGCAGGAGCCGGGCCAGTTCCTGGAGACGCTGGAACCCCGGTGACCGGACGGGGTCGGGGTCACGTCCGGCCACCGGAGAAGACTTCTAGCCGGTGAACTTCGCCAGGGCCTTGGTGAACTCGTAGGTCTGCTGGTTGATGCCGCTGCACGAGGAGCTCATCGCCCCGCAGTTGCCGCGGTCCCGGTTCACGGCCCAGAACGACACGCGCGCCAGGTGCTTGGAGTTGGACCACGCCACGATGTCGCGGAAGTTCTGCGGGGTGACGGTCTCGCCGGTGTCGGTCTTGCCGTTCATCGACGACAGGCCGCTGCGCCGGTACGCCGCGTCGTCGGTGAGGCCGTACGTCGACTTGACGTGGTTCTTCAGGCCGTCGACCGCGCTCTTGGTGTACGCGAACATGTCACCGCCGGTGCCCCAGTCGAACGGCATGACCGCCCACGTGTCGATCGGTGCGCCGAGCTCCTTGGCGCGCGTGATCAGGCGCTTGCCCCAGGAGTTCGGGCCGGTGCGGTCGGTCGGCATGGTGATGACCGTCTTCACGCCGGGGTTGTTCTGCTTGATGATCTTCAGTGCGCCGAGGACGCGGTCCTGCGTGGTGTTGTTCTCGAACTCGGCGGCCTCGATGTCGATGTCGATCGCCTTGAGCGCGTAGGCGTCGATCACCTTCTGGTAGGCGCCGGCGAGCGCGGCCGGTGAGCTGCAGAACTGGCCGAGCTTGTTGCCGGACCAGCCGCCGATCGACGGCACGGCGTCACCGCCGGCCGCGCGGATCGAGTTGATCAGCGTCTTGTCCGACCCGGTCAGCGAGCGGGAGCCGTCCCACTTCGGGTTGCACGTGCCGTCGCTGAGGATGAACGCGAGGGTGAACGACCTGATGCCCGTCTGCTGCATGACCGTGGCGGGGTTGGGCTGACCGCCCCACTGGTAGAGGTAGGGCGCCGCGAGCACGGGGTTGACGGCCGCCTGTGCGGTCGTGGGCAGCATGATCGCCGCGCACGTGGCAGCGACTGCGCCGACGAGGAACCGCTTCATCAGTCCTCCAAGAACTGCTCGGTCCAGGGCGGCGGAGCTGGCAGTGAGGGGGCTCACAACGTCTTCAAAAATGGACTAGACCATCGCTCTCTGTCAAGAAGGTAGACGAAAACGCTGTGAATCATCCGGCCCCGTTTCGGCCCTGGTCCGGCGGGCTCTGACGATCTTGTCGGTGGCGCGTGGTGCAATCGAGTCGTGGCACTTGCACCCCAGCTGGTCCGCCGGAAGCCGGAGACGCGCCCGCGTCCCCGGTGGGACGCCGCTGCCCAGCGGGTCTTCGAGCTCGAGGGCTTCGTCCGGGTGCTCGGCGGCCCCGGCACCGGCAAGACGACGCTGCTCGCCGAGCTGGCCGCGCACGTCGTGCTGGAGCACGGGGCCGATCCGGAGAACGTGCTCGTGCTCACGGCGAACAGGCGCGCGTCGGTGGCGTTGCGCGCGCAGATCACGCAGTTGCTGACGGGCCGGTTGTCGGCGATCCGCGAGCCGTTGGTGCGGACCGTGCACTCCTACGCGTTCGCCGTGCTGCGCAACCAGGCGGTGCTGCTGGGCGAGCCGCCGCCGCGGTTGCTGTCCGGGCCGGACCAGGACGCGATGGTGCGCGAACTGCTCGCGGGTGACGTGGAGCTGGGCGCGTTGAAGTGGCCGGAGCGGTTGCGGCCGGCGCTGGAGCTGCCGGGGTTCGCGCACGAGCTGCGGGATCTGCTGCTGCGCGCGGCGGAACGCGGGCTCGGGCCGGAAGACCTGATCGAGCTCGGAGAGCAGCACGGACGCGACGAATGGGTTGCGGCCGGGCGGTTCGGGGCGCAGTACGAGGCGGTGAACCTGCTGTCCGGGATGGACTCCGCGACGGCGTACGCCCCCGCCTACGACGCGGCCGAGCTGGTGTCGTCGGCCTACGCGGCGTTCGTGAACGACGAGGACCTGCTGTTCGCCGAACGGCGGCGCGTGCGGTACCTGCTGGTCGACGACGCGCAGCACCTCGATCCGATGCAGTACTCGCTGATCCGCTCGCTCGGGTCGGGGGCGGCGCGGTTCGTGCTGGCCGGTGATCCGGACCAGGCGATCTTCACGTTCCGCGGTGCCGATCCGGAGATCCTGCGCGACGCCGACGGCGAGACGGTCGTGCTGCGGCAGTCGCACCGGATGACGCCCGAGGTCCGGGACGCGGTGGCAAGGCTGGCGGCCCGTCTGCCCGGTGCCTCTCCTGCGCGCAAGGTCGATCCGGTCGACGGCGAGGGCTCCGTGCAGGTGCGGTTGCTCGCGTCGTCCGCGCAGGAAGCGACGTGGGTGGCGGACCAGCTGCGGCGTTCGCACCTGGCCGACGAGGTGCCGTGGTCGCAGATGGCCGTGGTGGTGCGGTCGGCGACGTTGTCCCTGCCGGTGTTGCAACGGGCCCTGCTCGCCGCCGGCGTGCCGGTGTCCGTCGCGTCGGACGAGCTGCCGCTTGCGCAGCAGCCTTCCGTGCGTCCGTTGCTCGCTCTCGTTCGGGCCGCGGCCTCGCCGGGTTCGCTGGACGAGGACACGGCGGCGATGCTGCTGTCCTCCTCGTACGGTGGCGCGGATCCGTTGGCGCTGCGGCGGTTGCGGCGTGGTCTGCGGCGCCTGGAGATGGCCGCGGGCGGGGACAGGCCGAGCGGCGACCTGCTGGTCGAGGTCGTGGAGACCGGGGACAGGCTGGCCGCGCTGGAGGACGCGGAGTCGTTGCCCGCGCGGCGGATCGGGCACCTGCTGGCGTTGGCGCGCAAGGCGATCGAGGCGGGGAAGTCCGTCGAGGTCGTGCTGTGGGAGCTGTGGACGGCGACAGGTCTGCAGGAGCGCTGGGTGGCGCAGTCGGCCCGGCGCGGCCTGCTCGGCATGCAGGCGGACCGCGACCTCGACGCGATCGTGGCGTTGTTCGAGGCGGCCGCGAAGTACGTCGACCGGTTGCCCGGTTCGGGGGTCGCCGGGTTCGCGGACTACCTGGAGTCGCAACGGATCGTCGGCGACACGCTGGCCGCCTCGGCCCCGACCGGTGAGGCGGTGTCCGTGCTGACGGCCCACTCGGCCGCCGGGCGCGAGTGGGAGGTCGTCGCGGTGCCCGGCGTCCAGGAGGGCAGCTGGCCGGACCTGCGGCTGCGCGGCACGGTGCTCGGCGTCGAACGCATGGTGGACGTGCTGGCCGGGCTGGAGCCCTCGGTGTCGGCGGTGGCGCCGATCCTGGCGGAGGAACGCCGGCTGCTGCTGGTCGCCGCTTCCCGCGCGCGGTCGAAGCTGCTGATCAGCGCTGTTCGAGGGGAGGACGAGCAGCCGTCTCGGTTCCTCGACGAGATCGAGTCGTCCGCTGAGGACGAACGGAAGCTGCACCGGCCGCAGCGCGGTCTGGTGCTGGGCGAACTGGTCGGCGAGCTGCGCCGGGTCGTGTGCTCGGACTCCGAGGACCCGGACCGGCGTGCGCGTGCCGCCGAGCAGCTGGCCCGGCTGGCCGAGGCGGGCGTGCCCGGTGCGCACCCCGAGTCCTGGTACGGCCTGGCGGAAGTGTCCGTCGACGCTCCACTGTGGACCGAGGAGCAGAAGGTCAGCGTGACGCCGTCGACCATCGAGGTGATCACGAAGTGCCCGTTGCGCTGGGTCGTCGAGCGGCACGGCGGGCAGGACCCGGCGGAGCTAGCCTCGGTGACGGGCACGCTCGTCCACGCACTGGCGCAGGCGGCGTCGTCCGGTGCGGACGCGCAGCAGCTCAGGGCGAAACTCGACGAGGCGTGGGCCGCTGTGGACGCCGGCGCTCCCTGGTTCTCCCGCCGCGAACGCCTGCGGGTGGAGAAGATGCTCGACACGTTCCTCGCGTGGCTGGCCATGAGCCGCAGCCAGCTCACGCAGGTCGCGGTCGAGGAGGAGATGGTCGTCGACGTCCCGAAACGCGACGGCGGGCCGTGGCTGCAGGTCAGGGGCCGGGTCGACCGTCTGGAAAAGGACGAGGACGGCCGCCCGGTGGTGATCGACCTCAAAACCGGCAAGAGCCCGGTGTCGCGCGAGGCGTCCCAGGAGCACCCGCAGCTGGCCGTCTACCAGCTGGCGTCGTCGCTGGGCGGCTTCACCCACATCGGACTCGGAACCGAGCCAGGCGGTGCCCGCCTGCTCTACGTGGCGAAGGAGGACAAGAAGACAGGAGCCGTCGAACGCACCCAGGCGCCGCTGGACGAGCAGGGCGTGCAGGCGTGGCTGGAGGTCGTGCAGGGTGCCGCGGAGTCCGTGCTCGGGCCGAACTACACGGCGCGGGAGAACGCGGACTGCGACCGCTGCCCGGCCCGCACGACGTGCCCGGTCCACCCGTCCGGCCGGCAGGTCAGCGAGTAAGTACTGTTGACCTGCGTGTTTCATGCGCTCGAACTGTCGGCGAACACACCGTCCCGGGTGGTGCGGACGCGTCCGGCCCGGGTAGGAAGATGTACTGGTGACCGTCAGCCCGTTTGAGATCGCTGAGGCGCTCGGGCTGAACAAGCCGACCCCCGAGCAGGCCGAGGTGATCGCCGCACCAGCGCAGCCCGCGCTGGTCATCGCGGGCGCCGGAGCAGGCAAGACCGAGACCATGGCCGCGCGCGTGGTGTGGCTGGTGGCGAACGGGCTCGTGCTGCCCGATCGCGTGCTCGGCCTGACGTTCACCCGCAAGGCCGCGCGCCAGCTCGCGGACCGGGTGCGCGCCCGGCTGCGCAGGCTGGCCGGATCATCCCTCCTGGACGATCTCGACCCCAGCGGCGAGCGCAAGATGGCCGTGCTGACCGGCGAGCCCGTGGTGCTGACGTACCACGCCTACGCGGGCCGCCTGGTGACCGAGCACGGGCTCCGGTTGCCCGTGGAGCCCGGCGTGCGGCTGCTGACGCAGACGGCGTCGTGGCAGCTCGCGCACCGGGTGGTGTCGACGTGGGCTCGCGACCTGGACACGGACAAGGTTCCGGCGACGATCACCGGGTACCTGCTGTCGCTGGCCGGTGAGCTGGGCGAGCACCTGGTGACGCCCGAGGCGTTGGAAGCGCACGCCCTCGAGTTCTGCGCGCTGGTCGAGAACGCGCCGCGGGCACCTCGCCAGCGGGACGCGTTGCCGGAGAAGCTCCGGGAGATCGTTGCGGCGCAACGGCTGCGGATCGCGATGCTGCCGTTGCTGGACGCCTACCAGCAGCGCAAGCGCAAGGAAGCCGCGCTGGACTTCGCGGACCAGATGTCGCTGGCCGCGCAGCTGGCCGCCTTCGACGAGGTGTCCACCGGCGAACGCGAGCGGTACGGCGCCGTTCTGCTGGACGAGTACCAGGACACCGGGCACGCACAGCGCGTGTTGCTGCGGTCGTTGTTCGGCGAGGGCAAGCCGATGCCGGTGACGTCCGTGGGCGACCCGGCGCAGGCCATCTACGGCTGGCGCGGGGCGTCGGCAGCGAACCTGCCGCGCTTCGCCGACGACTTCCCGCCGACGAAGAAGTTCGGTCTGCTCACCAGCTTCCGCAACCCGCCCGAGGTGCTCGAACTCGCCAACGCCGTCTCGTTGCCGTTGCGGGAAGCCGGTCTGGACGTCGAGGAACTGCGCGCGAGGCCCGGCGCCGGACCGGGTGACGTCCGGCTGGCGTTGCACACCGACATCCGCCAGGAACTCGACTGGATGGCGGACAACGTTGCGGCGCAATGGGAAGCTCACCTCGACACCGAGGGCGTGCCGCCGACCGCGGCCGTCCTGGTGCGCCGCCGTTCGGACATGGCCGCCATCGCCGCGGCCCTCCGAGAACGCGGCCTGCCGGTCGAGGTCGTCGGCCTCGGTGGCCTGCTGGACGAACCCGAGGTGCGCGACCTCGTGTCGGCCCTGAGGGTGCTGGTCGACCCGTTGGCGGGCACCGCCGCCGCCCGCCTCCTCACCGGCTCGCGCTGGCGACTGGCGGCCGTCGACCTGGCCGCCCTGTGGTCCCGGGCCCGCGACCTGGCGGGCGTCGCACCGCGACAGTCCGTTGTGGACGACCCGCTGCTGGTGCTGGCGGACGCGTTGCCCGGCGAACACGCCGAACAGGCAGGCCTCGCCGACGCCCTGGACGACCCAGGTGACCCGGACGCCTACTCCACCGACGGCTACCGGCGAATCCGGCGGCTCGGCGGCGAGCTCGCGGCGTTGCGTCGCAGGCTCGACCAGCCGCTGCCCGAACTCGTCGCCGACGTCGAACGCACCCTGCTGCTGGACATCGAGTCGATGTCACGCCCCGGCATGGTCGGCCGCGCCCACCTGGACGCCTTCGCCGACGTCGTGACGGACTTCGCCGCCGCCTCCCCGTCCGCCACGCTCCCGTCCCTGCTCGACTACCTCTACACGGCCGAACACGCCGAAGACGGCCTCGAACCCGGCGAGGTCGAGGTCTCCGAAGACCGCGTGCAGATCCTCACCGTCCACTCGGCGAAGGGCCTGGAGTGGCACATCGTCGCGCTGCCGCACCTGGTCCGCGACGTGTTCCCGGGCCGCAAGAAGTCCTCGTGCTGGCTCAAGTCCGTAACGGAACTGCCGGCCCCGCTGCGCGGCGACGCGGCCGACCTGCCCACGTTGAAGCTGTCCGCCGGCTACAACCGCAAGGAGGTCGACGAGGCACTCACCATCCACGCCGAGGAGTTCGAGGAACGCCGCCTCGTCGAGGAACGCCGCCTCTTCTACGTGGGCGTCACCCGAGCCGAACACAGCCTGCTGATGTCGGGCCACTGGTGGGCCGAGGCCGGCGACAAGCCCAAGGGCCCGTCGATCTTCCTGCAGGAGATGCACGAGGTCCTGCAACGCGACAACCCGCCCGGCGACATCTCCTGCTGGGCGCCAGAGCCGGAAGCGGACACCCCGAACCCACTCGCCGAGGACGTGAAGTCCTCGATCTGGCCGGCAGACCCCCTGGGCAAACGCCGCGACGCCGTCGTAGAGGGCGCCCAGATGGTCCTGGCCGCCCTCGACACCCTGCGCAACGCACCACCAGCACCGCTGCCGCTGATCTTCGAAGAGCCCGCCGCCGAGCTCATCGACGAGGACTACCCGCCCCCCACCGACGAGCCCCCGGACGACGACTTCCCGCCGGAGCCCGAACCACTCCCGGACGACGTGGTCCCGGACGACCCGGAAATGCCCCTCGACGACGACCCAGAAGGCTGGGCGAAGGACGTCGACGTCCTGCTGGCAGAACGCGCCGCCTCCCAGAACCGCCGAGAACAGGTGGCCCTCCCAGACCACCTCTCGGTCTCACAGTTGGTGGAACTGGCCAAGGACCCAGACCTGCTGGCCCGCCGCCTGCGCCGCCCACTCCCGTTCCCCCCGAACCCACTGGCCCGCAGAGGCACGGCCTTCCACACGTGGCTGGAAAACCGCTTCGGCGCCACCCGCCTCCTGGACATGGACGACCTCCCAGGCGCAGGCGACGCAGACGCGGCCCCGGACGCGGACCTGGACCGCCTGAAGGAGTCGTTCCTGACCAGCGCCTGGGCAGACCGCACCCCGCACGACGTGGAGGTGCCGTTCGAGGCGGAGTTCGACGGCATCTCGGTCCGCGGCCGCATGGACGCGGTGTACCGGGACCCCGACGGCTGGACCGTCGTGGACTGGAAGACGGGCGCGGTCCCGGACGCCGAAGCCCTGCCCGCCCTGTCCGTACAGCTCGCGGCGTACCGGCTGGCGTGGGCGGCCCTGGTCGGCGCGCCGCTGGAACAGGTGCGGGCCGCCTTCCACTACGTGCGGCACGACCACACGGTGCGGCCGGCGGACCTGCTGGACGAGCAGGGGCTGAAGGACCTGATCCGCTCTGTGCAGACGACCTGAGTCGGTGGGTGTGGAGACCACCTGGTCTGCTCGGTGTGGAGAGAACTCCGCTCGGTGTGGAGAGCGCCTGATCTGCTCGGCGGAGTCATGATCGCGAGTTGTCCACAGGCTGCGGCTTTCTGACCTGCGGTTATCGGTTGCCGGGTAGCCTGTGGATAGCCGGGAACCCAAAGTGCGTTTCACTCGTTGCGTGACAAGGAAGCGCGCGGGGGCAGCAGCGGCTCCGCTTCCGTCGGGCTCAGCTGCCATCAAGAAGGTGTCGGCCCTGCGGCCGGTTCAGCCCTGCGGCCGGTTCAGCCCTGTGACCAGGCTCAGCCCTGCGGAGACCAGGCTCGGCCCTGCGGAGACCAGGCTCGGCCCTGCGGAGACCAGGCTCGGCCCTGCGACCGAGCTCAGCCCTGCGGGGTACTACCCGCAGGCGCGTGCGAAGCCTTCAACACCCGCTCGTACAGCACCTCAAGCAGCCACCGCCCGAACAACGAAGGCCCGAACTCAGGCGACCGGTCCTCCGGCGGCACCATCAGCTCGGCCACGCTGTCGTCGCCCACGACGACACCGATCCCGTAGTAGTCGAGCTCGATGAACGACCAGGCCTGCGACTCGTCGGTGCGGGGGAGCATCACCGCGCACGGCGCCAGGGTCAGGAGGGTGCCGCAAGACTGGAGGGCACGGTCCGTAGTGGACTCGCTCACCAGGACGCCGACCAGTTCCACGGCGGCCACGGGAAGGCGGTCGTGTGCCTCCGGCTCGAACCACGAGCGGAACCACGACGGGTCGGCTCTCGGGGGCCAGCCGTTCGAGGTTCTCCACTCGTGCACGTCGGGCAGCAAACGCACTACCGCGGACACCTGCTGGCCGAGGACGGCGACGTCGGGAACGACGACTCCGTCCCAGCCGAGTGCGGTCGCGGCGCGCTGAAGGAGCGTTTGCACAGGGCGCATCCTAAGGTTCCTCGCGCAGAAAATGACAGCGTTTGCGGGATACTTGGTTAAGGATTACCCAGGGTGGTCATGGTGAGGCTTTCGCCACTTTCCAGGCCCATGCGACAAGTGGGATCTGCAGTGGCAGGCGGCCGTAGGCGATGGCGCGGGCTTTGGGCGACTTGTCCCGGAAATCCAGAGCCATTTTCACGTTCGCCGGGAACACGGCCACGAACAGCGCGGTGGCCGCGAATGCGCCCAGGCGGCGGGTTCGAGGGGCGGCCACGGCCAAGGACACGGCCAGTTCGGCGGCACCTGAGGCGTACGTCCACTGCCTCGGGGTGCCGGGCAGTGCGCGGGGGACGATCGCGTCGTAGTACTTCGGCCTGGTGAAGTGGGTTGCTCCGGCCAGGCCTAGCAGTGCGGCCAGCGCCAGCGCCGACCGCGCTCGGGAACGGGTTGGTTCCATGGCGTCACCCTGTCATGCCTACGCCGCGTAGGCGAGACGGGGCTGGCCTATTCTCCACGGCCGTGGCAGGTGATTCTCGTCATTCCGAACGCCCTGAACGCACCGAACGCGCCGCTGTCGCCGCGCTGACCGATTCCTTCGTGGCCGGGCTCTGCGAGTGGATCAGGATTCCGAGCATCGGGGTCGACCCCGCGCACCACGCTGACGTGCGCAGATCCGCCGAGTGGCTGGCGAACGCGCTGCGGGAGGACGGCTGGCCGGAGGTCGCGATCTGGGGCGACGGGCCGGCGCTTCCCGCGGTGTTCGCCTGTTGGCCCGCCGGCGATCCGGACGCGCCCACCGTGCTCGTCTACGGGCATCACGACGTCCAGCCGGTCGATCCGGTGCAACGCTGGGACCATCCGCCGTTCGAGCCCGTGATCAGCGGCGATGAGATCAGGGGGCGCGGTGCCAGTGATGACAAGGGGCAGGTCGCGATGCACCTGCTCGCGGTCAAAGCTCATCTCGCGGCCACCGGGCAGAATGCGCCGAGCGTCACGCTGAAACTCTTCGTCGAAGGCGAGGAGGAATCGGGATCACCGCATCTGCGAAAGCTGCTTGAAGATCACGAAGCCGAACTCGGTTGTGATCTTGTGGTGTTCACCGACACGGCATTGCACGAACGTGACGCGCCGACGGTCACCACTGGGCAAAGGGGTGTTCTCGGCGCGGAAATCACGTTCGAGGGCGGCGCGGACGATGTGCATTCCGGGCGCGCGGGCGGTGCGATTCCGAACCCGGCGACGGCGCTCGCGAAACTGATCGCCGCGCTGCACGACGACGACAACAGGGTGCGGCTCGAAGGCTTCTACGACGACGTCCTGGAACCGTCCACAAAGGAACGTGAGGACTACGCCGCGCTGCCGTTCGACGAGCGCAAGTGGCTCCAGCGCAACGGTGGTGGCGCCCAGGGAACCCACGGCGAGACCGGCTACAGCACGCTCGAACGGATCTGGGTGCGGCCCACCGCCGAGGTCAACGGCATCAGCAGCGGCTACACCGGGCCCGGCCTGAAGACGATCATCCCCGCGAGCGCCACGGCGAAGATCAGCTTCCGGCTCGTGCCCGACCAGCACCCGGAGAAGGTCGCGCAGCAGCTCAGCCAGTTCGTCGCCGAGCACACCCCGCCGGGCATCACGGCGCGGGTCGGCTTCCGGGGCGAGGGGGTGCCGCCGTACGCGATCAGCCCCGACGACCCGGCCAACGCCGCGGTCAAGCGGGCGGTGGAGCTCGCGTTCGACCAGCCCGTCAGGTTCGCGCGGGCCGGCGGGTCCGGGCCCGCGGCGGTGCTCCAGCAACGTCTGGGGGTGCCCCTCGTGTACCTCGGCGCGACCTTGCCGGATGATCGCGTCCACGCGCCGAACGAGCGCGTAGTGGTGCCGTTGCTCCTCAAAGGCGCGGAGGCGGCCGCTCACCTGTGGCGGATGCTTGCCCAAGCGGAGATCGCGAAGAGGTTGTCCCGATGAGCCTGTCTGATGAAGCGTCGCACTCGCTCGTCGGCGTGATCAGGATGCCGGACAAGGTCGAGAGCCCTGTCCGCGCGATCCTGAAGCGCGTCATCGGCGCTATGGGGGCGCTGCTGCTCGCGGTGATGATCGTCTACCTGGACCGTGACGGTTATCGCGACGTGAACGAGGACGGCGTCTCACTGCTCGACGCGTTCTACTACGCGACGGTATCTCTCTCGACGACCGGCTACGGCGACATCACGCCCGCGTCGTCGTCGGCGCGTCTGATCAACGTTCTGGTCATCACGCCGTTGCGGGTCCTGTTCCTGATCGTGCTGGTCGGCACGACACTCGAAGTTCTCACGGAGCGCTCCCGTCAGGCGTTGCGCATTCAAAAGTGGAGGCGGGTTGTGCGGGACCACGTGGTGGTCGTCGGTTACGGCACGAAGGGGCGCTCGGCGGTCGCGGCGCTGCTCGGTGACGGTGTCGACCCCGGCTCGATCGTCGTCGTCGACACCGTGCAGGAGTCGCTGGACGCGGCGTCCGCCAAGGGGCTGGTGGTCGTGCACGGCTCCGGTACGCGCAACGACGTGCTGAGGGTCGCCGGTGCGGCCCGTGCGCGCGCGATCGTCGTCGCGCCGAACCGGGACGACACGGCGGTGCTGGTGACGTTGACCGCCCGCGAACTCGCCCCCAAGGCGCAGATCGTGGCGTCGGTGCGGGAACGGGAGAACGAGCACCTGCTCAAGCAGTCCGGTGCCGACTCGGTCGTCGTGTCGTCCGAGACGGCCGGTCGCCTGCTCGGCATGGCCACCGCGACGCCGTCCGTCGTGGCGATGGTGGAGGACCTGCTCACGCCCGACGCGGGGCTCGCGATCGCGGAGCGGGACGTCGAGAAGGGCGAGATCGGCGGATCGCCGCGACACCTGCCCGACATCGTGCTCGGCGTGGTGCGGGGCGGGACGCTGTACCGGGTGGACGCTCCGGAGGCCGACGCGATCGAGCCGGGAGACCGGCTGCTCTACGTCAAGAAGGTGACTCCGCCCGGCGAGGAGTAGGCATCACGGCCGGTGCGCGCAGAGGCGCGTAGCGGAAGAGGAACGCGTAGAAGCCGCCCGCCAGCGCTGCCATGCACAGCAGCAGCGCGGTGAGGCGGCGCCCGACCGGGAGTCCGACGGGCAGTGAGGCGGCGGACGACACCATCTCGCCGCCGGTGTTGACGATCTCGACGGTCTCGCCCTTGGTGTGACCGCAGCCGTCGAGCTTGGCCTGCTTCTTCTCGCCGCCGGCGTCCCACTCGACGGTGTCCATGCCCTGGCCGCACGAGCCGCTTTCGACGACTGTCGCGGTCACGGGTCTAGGGGGTTCCTCGTCGCCCAACACCTTGGCGGGCACCAAGAGCGCGACCGCGACCCCGATCCCGACCAGTCCGACGACCAGCAGGATGAACACCCATCTGTCCGGGCTTCGCGGAACCGCCACACTGCGATGTTCGCAGACGCGGCGGCCCGCGTGGAGCCCAGGTTTATTTCGGCAGCTGACGCAGCTGCTCGACCTTGATGGTCCTGCCGTCGGTCACCGAGCCGTTCACGGCGACGAGGTCGCCGTTCTTCGGCTTCTCGGTCACCGAGGACAGGTCCAGCGGCGTCTGCAGACCGTCGACCTGGATCAACGTGGCGTTGTCGCCGTTGACGTCCTTGACGGTGCCGCGCGCCTGGGCCTTCGCCAGCGCCACGTTCAGCGCCTTGCCGTCCTTCACGCGCACGGTCACGCGCTGGTCGGCCTTGAGCCCGGCGAGATCGCCCCCGCGCAGCTTGGTGGAACCGTCAGTGGTCAACGACACCTCGCTGCCGTCGTCCTTGGTGATCGTGAGCTTGCCGGTCTCGACCGACTTGACCCGTCCGACGACGAGCGTGCTGTCCTTGAGCTTGGTCTTGTCCGGACGGCCCGGCTTGCCGGGGCCGCCTAGGTGGCGCTCCGCGAACGCCGCGTTCGGTGGGCGGTCGGGGCCTTCGGCCGCCGTCGCGACCGCGATGCCGCCGACGGTGAGGCCGACGGCCGCGACGATGGCGCCGGCCCACGCTGATTTCTTCGACATGCGCACCAGCGTGCGCGTGCATGCTGAGCGCAAGCTGAAGGCGAGTCGCCCGAAGTCCCGATGATCAGCAGAATGGGTGAGGTGTCCGCCAGGGTGTTGGTGATCGAGGACGCCGAGGCGATCGGCGCCGCGGTGTCGTCCGCGCTGCGCGAGTCCGGGTACGACGTGCAGCACCGACTTGACGGGCGCCAGCTGGAGGCCGACCTCGGTCGCTTCCGCCCCGACCTGGTCGTGCTCGACGTGATGCTGCCCGGCCGCGACGGCTTCCAGTTGCTCGAGGTCATCCGCCGCTCGTCCGGCGCCGGCGTGGTCATGCTGACCGCGCGCGACGGCGTGCCGGACCGGCTGCGCGGGCTTTCCGGCGGCGCCGACGACTACGTGGGCAAACCGTTCGTGCTGGCAGAGCTCGTGGCACGGGTGTCGGCGGTGCTGCGCCGCCTCGGCCGCACGCCGTCGACCGTGCAGGTCGGCGACCTGGTCGTGGACGCCGACGCCGGTGTCGTCATGCGCGCCGACCGGCCGATCGACCTGACCGCGACCGAACTGCGGCTGCTGGTGTACCTGGCGGCCCAGCGCGGCCGCGTGGTGTCCAAGACGCAGATCCTCACGGCCGTGTGGGGCTACGAGGACTACGACCCGAACCTGGTCGAGGTCCACGTCAGCGCCGTGCGCCGCAAGATCGAGGAGCACGGCACGAGGCTCGTCCACACCGTTCGCGGCCTTGGGTACGTGCTGCGGGCAGAGGAATGAACCTCCGCACGGTCTCGTTGCGCCGGCGGGTGGCGGTGTCCGTGCTGCTCGTGCTGTTCCTGGTGCTCGTGGCACTGGTGATCTCGGTCGACCGGACGTTCGCCGGGCAGTCCTCCAAGGACGTCGACGGCGTGCTGAACAACGCCGGGGCGCGTGCGGTGGAGATGCTGAGGAACGGCAGGCGTCCGGCCGAGGTCGTCGGCGTGTTGACGAAGCGGAACATCCACGTCACCATCGAGCTGCCCAACGGCACGACCGTCGGCAGCGCGCCTGAAGAGGGGCAGTTCGAGCGCCAGGTCCGCAACGTCCAGCGCAACAGGGTCACCCTCTACGCCGACACCGAGGCGATCTCCCAGGCACAGCACAGGCTGCGGAAGCTGCTGCTGATCCTGGGACTCGCGGCGATCGGCATCACCGGTGTGCTGATCTTCGTGGTGGTGCGCAAGGCGCTCGCGCCGCTGGACGCCATGACCTCGCTGGCGCAGGCCATCGCCGCCGGGCACCGGGGCGGACGGCTCAACCCGTCCAGGACCGACACCGAGCTGGGACGGACCGCCGCCGCGTTCGACGGCATGCTCGACTCGCTGGAGGGCTCCGAACAGCGCACACGGCGGTTCGTCGCGGACGCAGCACACGAGCTGCGCACGCCGATCACCGGCGTGCAGGCCGTGGCCGAGGCGCTCGTGCAGGCCCCCGTCGACTCACCCGACCGGGACCAGATGTCGTTCCTGCTGGTCAGGGAGGCCAGAAGGGCCGGACGGCTGGTGGACGACCTGCTCGCGCTCGCCCAGCTCGACGCCGGGTACGAGATGCAACGCGAGTCGGTGGACCTGTTGGGACTGGCCGAGGCCGAGGTGGCGCGGACCCGGTTCGTCGCGCCCGACTTCGACATCTCCGCGGAGGGCGTCCCGGTCGCCGTGGTCGGGGACGGGCAACGGCTCGCGCAGGTGCTGGCCAACCTGGTCGACAACGCCCGGCAGGCGACCGGTCCACAGGGGACCGTCCGGATCCGGGTCGACCTCACGGGGTTCACCGTGTCCGACGACGGGCCGGGCGTGCCCGAGGCCGAACGCGAGCGGATCTTCGACCGGCTGGTGCGGCTCGACGACGCCCGCGACCGGCGCTCCGGTGGATCCGGGCTGGGCCTGGCCATCGCGCGGGGCGTGATCCGGGCGCACGGGGGAGACCTGACCTGCGAACCGTCCGAGCGAGGAGCCGTGTTCCGGGTGGTGCTGCCCTCGGTGAATCCGGTCGCCGAGCCGAGCCGCGTCTGATTCCATCGGGGTGTGGACGCGGACGTGGTGGTGCAGTGGGTGAAGACCGAGTGGACCAAGCAGTCCCGCGGTGAGCCCGGCGCGACCCGGCGCAACGCCGTGCCGGTCGGGTTCGTGCTGCCGCACCTGAAGCCCGCTGTGCACGAGGTGCGCCTGCTCGAGTGGGAGGACTTCGCACCCGTGTGGTCGAAGGAGAGCGACGAGATCGACCGGCTCGCACTCACCCTCCGCGAGGACGACGACGTGCTGTCCGTGCAGCTGCAGGACACCATGCACGCGACACCACGGCGGTGGAACCGGCCCTCGCCGGTCCGGCTGGCGCGCGGCGAGTGGGTCCGGTGGCAGCTCGGCCACCGCTGGCAGCGGCCACGCGACGGCGGCTACAACTACCTGCTGACCACGTTGAACCTGGCTCGCGGCTCACCCCGTGACGCGAAGGTGTTCCTCGGAACGCCCACGCGTCACGTCGACGAGCAGACCTACCTGCGTTAGCCGACCTGGGCCGGGGACGCCGTGAAGGTGTTGCAGGCGTCCGTCGAGTTCGCCTTGAAGCCCGCGGCCGCCCACTGCGCCTGGTTCTTGGCGGAACCGTGCGCGTTGTTCTCGGGCTTCTCCTCGACCGCGAACTGGAAGTCCTCCTGCGCCTGCCGCGCGAGACCCGCCGTCAGCGAACCGCGCCCGGCCGCAGAGCTCAGGAACATGCCCGCGAAGCAGTTCGCCTGCAGTTCGATCCGCCGCGACATCTCCAGGCCCGCCGGGGTCTTCTCGCCCGCGTCGGTGATCTTCAGGTCCGCTGCCCGCAGCAGACCCGTCAGCGCCTGGACGTGGTGGCCGTACTCGTGCGACAGCGTGGCCAGGTGCGTCGCCGGGGCGTCGCCGCCGCCGTTGTCCCGCAGCCGCGACGTCGGCATGTAGATCGTGCGGTTGCGGCCGCAGTAGTAGGCCACCGCGTGGTCGGACTCCGGGGCCTCACCGCACGGGCCGTCTTTCAGGACCGGCGAGGCGTCCAGCTCCGGCTTGTCGAACGGCAGGTTCGCCGCCGTCAGCAGCGGGCCCCAGGCGGTGTCCAGGCACTCGACGCCGGCCGCGTAGTAGGCGGCCAGCTGGCCGTCCGAGGTGCCGAACGGCGGCAACGCGCAGGTCACCGGGGTCAGCGAGACCGGCTTCACCAGCAACGGGTGGTCGGCCAGGCGGAAGACGGCCCGCGGCCGGATCGCGGTCGACGGCTCCGTCGGGGGAGTCGAGGCCGGGCGCGCACCGGCCAGGGCGTGGCCGGTGACCACTCTGGGACGGCTCAGTTGACCGATTCCGAGGACGAACGCGACCACCAGCACGAACACTCCCGCGAGCAGGACCGGGTTGTTCTTGGCTGGTTGGGTCACGTTCTCCCCTTCCTAGGAGACGGCGCCTGGATCGGCTGCCCAGGTGTTGCAGTCGGACGCCTTGTTCGACTTGTAACCCCGGTCGACCCAGATCGCGTTGTTCTGCGGGGTGCCGTGGTCCTTCGTCGGGTAGATGTCGTAGTCACCCCGGTTGCCCGCGTCGGTCAGGGCCACCCGGATCACCTCGATCGGAATCGCTCCGTGCGACAACGGGGCCAGCGACATGCCTCCGAAGCAGGTCGCCTGCAGCTCCATCCGGCGGTTCAGGTCGAGGCCCTTCGGAGTATCCCACCCGCCCGCGTCGTACTGCGCGCGGTCCGAGGCTTTGAGCATCCCGGTGAGCCACTGGATGTGGTGGCCGTACTCGTGGGCGAGCTGGCCCAGGTACTTGCCGGGGTGGTTCGGGTTGTTCGGGTTGCGTTCGGCGGCGTAGGCGTTCGCCGTCCAGTAGATGCCGCCCTGGCAGTACCGCGCCGTCTGGTCCGGGCGGACCGTGCCGCACGGGTACTGCGCGGTCTCGGTGATGACGTGCAGCTCGACCGGCTGGTACGGCAGGTTCGCGGCGTTCAGCGCCGGCTTCCACATGCTCTCGATGCACGGCAGCGCGGCGCGCAGGAAGCGGTCCTGGCCGGCCGGGGAGTAGTCCATCGGCGGCAGCGCGCAGCCCGAGATCGTGTTCGCGCCGAAGCCCGGCTTGAGGAACGGGTGGTCCGCCAGCGCGTAGACGGCCTTCGGGCCGGCCGGGGTCGCCGGGGCGGACGGGGTGCGCGACGCCGGGGCGCGCGGCGCGCTGCTCGTCGTCGGCGGTGCCTCCGTCGTGGTCGGGAGGGTGAACGTCGGGCTGTACGTCGTGTAGTTCGAGTAGCCCGCGTCCTCGATCTTCTTGTTCAGGGTCGCCGCGAAGACGCCGACCGCGCCGAGGCCGAGGACCACGACGCCGCCCAGGATCAGGGCGATCATCGGGCCGTTGCTCCTGCGGCGCGGCGGCATCGGCGGGTACGGGCCGTAGCCGGGAGGCGGGCCCCACGACGGCTGCGGCGGCGGCATGACCTGGCCGGGAGGCGGCGGCGGGCCGTAGTAACCGGGCGGCGGGCCCTGCGGCGGCATGCCGTACGGAGGCGGTGGGCCCTGCGGCGGACGCTGCCCGAGCGGTGCGGGCATCGGTGGCGGGCCGACCGGGCGAGGCGGCGGCCAGTTGCCCGGTGGCGGTGGTTGCGTCATCGCCTGAGGTCCCCCCAATGGTCATCCTGGGTCGGGTACGAGCATAGGCGGACCGGGATCGCGCGTCCCCCGACCGGGCTAACGCGTCCCGTCCACCTCCTGGAGACGCACGGGACGGGGGATCGGTTCATGAGACGTCCGCTGAGCTCGCCGCCCAGGTGTTGCACGCGTTGATCTTGTTCTGCTTGTGGCCGTGCATCACCCAGCGGTCGTTGTTCGGCGCGCTGCCGTGGTCCGGCCTGCGGTTGTAGTCACCGCGCTTGCCCGCGTCGCTCAGACCGGTGTTCACGACCTCCATCGGCACGACGTTCTTGTGCGAGAACGGCGCCAGCGTCATGCCGCCGAGGCAGGTGGCCTGCAGCTCCAGCCTGCGGTTGAGCTCAAGGCCCTTCGGGGTGTCGAAGCCGCCGACGTCGTACTGGGCCTGGTCGGCGGCGCGCAACATGCCGGTCAGCCACTGCACGTGGTGGCCGTACTCGTGGCTGAGCTGACCGAGGTAGACGCCGGGGTGCCGGACCGTCGAGCCGCCCTCGTTCGCGTAGAAGCTGCCGGGCCAGTAGATGACGCCGCGGCAGAACATCGCCGTCGTGTTGTTCTGCCGCGAACCGCACGGCGTCTGCGTGGTGCCGGTGAACACCTGCAGCTCGGCCGGCTGGTACGGCAGGTTGGCTGCCTTGAGGGCCGGCTGCCACGCCTTCTCGATGCACGGCAGCGCGGCTTCGAGGAACCGCTTCTCGCCCGCGGGGGTGTATTCCATCTGCGGCAACGGGCACGAGTCGAAGTCGTTCGCGCCGATGTTGGTGCTGAAGATCGGGTGGTCGGCGAGCTTGTAGATCGCCTTCGGGCCCACCGGGGTCTGCTGCGTGCTCGGCGCGCGGGTCGACGAGGTGCGTGTGGACGTCGTCGTGGTGGTCGTTGTCGTCGTGGTCGACGTGTAGGTGTAGGTCGGGCTGTAGGTCGTGTAGTTCGAGTAGCCCGTGTCTTTCACCTTGTTGTTCAACACCGCCGAGAAGACACCGATCGCGCCCAAGCCGAGGACCACGACGCCGCCGAGGACGAGCGCCAGGACCGGCCCGCTGTTGCTCCTGCGGGGCGGCGCCATCGGGTAGGGCGGTGGTGCGAACGCGCCGGGGTGCGGGTGACCCCACGTCGGTCGCGGTGGAGGCATCACCGGACGCGGAGGCGGCATCACCGGGCGCGGCGGCGGGAGTGGCATGTGGCCGGGCGGCGGGCCGTAGGGAGGAGGCGAGCCCATGGGCGGGCCGTAAGGAGGCGGTCCCATCGGCGGCGGCGGGCCTGCCGGAGGCCGGCTTCCCGGCGGCGGACCGTACGGAGGAGGCGGCGGTGCCATCGGCGGGCGCGCGCCGGGCGGAGGTCCTTGAACGGGGCGGGGAGGCATCGGCGGCCCGTACGGCGGTGCGGCGGGCACGGGCGGCGGGCCCACCGGGCGCGGCGGCGGCCGATTGCCTGGCGGCGGTGGTTGTGTCATCGCCGAAGATCCCCCAGATGGCGTCTGTTCGAAAGTCCGCCGGAGCATATGAGGACTCCGCTATTGTCCGCAGCCGTGTCGAAGAACTGGGGTGCGGCGATCTTCGTCGCCGTAGCGCTGACGTCCGTCACGTCTCTCGGGACGGCGGCCGGCGCGCTCGCGCAGCCGCTCCCCGGCACCGTCAGCACCGAGGTGCGGATGAAGCTGGAGCGCGACGCCCGGCTCTCCGTCACCGAGACCGTCCAGGTGCCCGACGGCAGGACAGTCAAGCGGACCGTCCCCTTGCGACTCGCGGCCGGCAACGACCTGGAGCGCCAGTACCAGGTCACCGATGCGAAGGTCGAGGGCAAGGGCAGCACCTCCACCGACGACGACAGCTTCTCCGTCACCCTCGATGGCGGCCAGTCCACGCTGACCTACACGGTCGTCGGCGCCGTCGCCCCCGTCGGTGACGCGCTGGAGGTCCGCTGGCAGGTCGCGGGCGGCTGGGACACCGAGCTCGACAAGGTCGCCGTCTCCTTCTCCGCACCCGACTCCCCGACGTCGGTCAACTGCCTCGCGGGCCCGATCGGTTCGTCGCAGCCGTGCACGAGCGCGGACCTCGCGGACGGCAAGGGCGTGCGCGCGCAGGAGATCAAGCTCGGCGCCGGTGAACGCGTCGACGTCGCGATCGGACTGTCCGCCGGGGTCGTGCCCCCCAACGCCGTCGTGGTCGAGCAGTCCGGTCTCGCGGCCGCGTTCGCGCTCACGCCGGCCAGCGGTGCCGCGCTCGGCGGGCTGCTGGTGCTGCTGCTCGGCGGCGTCGCGCTGCTCTGGTACCTGCGCGGCCGGGACGCGGCGGCGCTCGCGAGCGAGGTCGGCGCGGTCTCCGTGCTGGTCCGCGACCAGGACGACAGGGTCGCCTTCGCCTCTCCGGACGGCGTGCTGCCCGGTCAGGTCGGCACCGTCGTCGACGAGCACGTGGACGTCGTCGACGTGACCGCCACGGTGATCGACCTCGCCGTCCGCAACTACCTGTGGATCACGGAGACGGACGACCACGACTGGCAGATCGTGCGCCGCAACCCGGTGGACGACTCGTTGTCCGGCTACGAGAAGGCAGTCTGCGAGGCACTGCTGCCCCAGGGCGCGGACGCGGTGAGCGTGTCCGCGCTGCGCGGCCGGCAGATCGACCTCGCGCTCGTGCGCGACAGGCTTTACGCCGACGTCGTGGAGAAGCGCTGGTTCGTGCGCCGCCCGGACGCCGAGCGGAACCTGTTCTGGTGGGCTGGAATCGTGATCGCGGTGCTCGGCGTGGCCGCCACGGTCGTGCTGGCGCTGACGATCGGCAACGCGCTGTTCGGGCTCGTCGTCGCGGCCGGCGGTGTCGCGCTGGCGTTCGGGGCGCGGTCGATGCCCGCCCGCACCAAGCGCGGCAGCGAGCTGCTGGAGCACGTCCGCGGTCTGCGCGGCTACCTCGCCGGGGTGACGCCGGACGACGTCCCCGAGGCCGACCGCGAGCTGGTGTTCTCCCGGTCGCTGCCGTACGCGGTGGTGCTCGGCGAGACCGAGCGCTGGATCGGCACGTTCGGTCAGCAGGACCTCTACTGGTACGGCAACTCGGGAACCGGCTCGGACTTCCGGCGCAGCTTCCCGGCGTTCCTCGGGGCTCTCGACGGCGTGCTCGCCCAGGCGGGCCACCTGCGATCGCTCCGGACGCCGAACCCGTAGGCTTGCGCCATGGCCTCACCCGAACTGCACAGGTTCACGTTGCCCAACGGCCTGCGGGTGGTGCTCGCCCCCGACGCCAGCGCACCGGTCGTCGGCGTCAGCGTGCACTACGACGTCGGCTTCCGTTCCGAGCCGGAGGGGCGCACCGGGTTCGCGCACCTGTTCGAGCACCTGATGTTCCAGGGCAGCGAGAGCCTGGAGAAGCTCGCCCACTTCCGGCACGTGCAGTCGTCGGGCGGCACGTTCAACGGGTCCACACACCCGGACTACACCGACTACTACCAGGTGCTGCCGTCCGCGGCCCTGGAGCGGGCGCTGTTCCTCGAAGCGGACCGCATGCGCGCGCCGAAGCTCACCGAGGAGAACCTCCGCAACCAGATCGACGTGGTGAAGGAGGAGATCCGGCTCAACGTGCTGAACCGCCCGTACGGCGGGTTCCCCTGGATCCTCCTGCCCGCGGTGCTGTTCAAGACGTTCGCCAACGCGCACAACGGCTACGGCGACTTCGTCGACCTGGAGAGCGCGACGGTCGACGACTGCGCGGAGTTCTTCGACACCTACTACAGCCCGGCGAACGCGGTGCTGACGGTGGCGGGCGACCTCGACGTCGAGACCACGAAGACGTTGGTGGAGAAGCACTTCGGTGACGTGCCCGCGCGCCCGCGCCCGGAGCGCCCCTCGTTCGCCGAGCCCGCCCCGCAGGGCGAGGTGCGCCACGAGCACGGCGACGCGCTGGCCCCGCTGCCCGCGATCGCGATCGGCTACCGCGTGCCCGACCCGGTCACCGACATCGACGGCTACCTCTCGTACCTCGTCCTCGCCGGTGTGCTGGCGGACGGCGACGGCTCGCGCCTGCAGCAGCGCCTCGTGCACCGCGAGGGCATCGTGATCGACCTGAACGCCGGCTGCGGCCTGTTCGGCCCGCTCGAGGCCCGCGACCCCGACACGTTCAGCATCACCGCGATCCACGCCGCCGAGGTCTCCGCGGACCAGGTCGTCGCGGCCATCGACGAGGAACTGCAGAAGCTCGCGCAGGAGCCGCCGTCGGCCGAGGAGCTCGCGAAGGTCACCGCCCGCTGGGCGTCGACCATGCACAAGGAGCACGACCGGCTCACGAACCGCACGCTGGGCCTCGGCTCGGCGGAGCTGCTGTTCGGCCGCGCCGAGCTGATCTACGAACTGCCGGAGCGGATCGCCTCGGTGACCGTCGACGAGGTGTCGGCCGCGGCCAAGGCGCTGCGTCCCGACTCCCGCGCCCTTCTCTTCGTCAAGCCCACCGGAGGAGCTCAGTGACCGCCGCCAAGACCCATCGCTCGGCAGACGAGATCGGCCGCACCGAGGCCGGTCCCCGTCCGCTGCCGGAGCTGGGATCGCAGAAGGTGGCCGCCGAGCTGTCCACTGTGGACACCACGCTGCCGAACGGCCTGCGCGTCATCGCCGTGCGCCGTGCCACCGTGCCGATGGTCGAGGTGCGGCTGCGCGTCCCGTTCGCGGACCCGGCCGGCACCAGCGTCGGCTCCCAGCACGCCGCGGTGGCCGAGATCCTCGCGAACACCGTGCTGACCGGCACCGAGAAGCGTTCGCGCGTGCAGATCGACACCGAGCTCGCGCTGGTCGGCGGCGAGCTCGACGCCGTGGTCGACCCGGAGCGCCTGAGCTTCACCGGCAACGCCCTGGCCTCGGGCCTCGGCACGGTGCTGGAGGTGCTGGCCGACGTCCTGACGGGTGCCTCCTACCCGGCGGAGGAGCTGGAGCGCGAGGGCGCCCGCCTGGTCGAGCGCATCACGATCGCCCGCTCGCAGCCGAGCGTCATCGCGCGCGAGGCGTTGCAGAAGGTCCTGTACGGCGACCACCCGTACGCGAAGGAGATGCCGGAGGCCGACGAGGTCGCCGCCGTCACCCGCGACGACGTGGTGGCGTTGCACGCCAAGGCTCTGCTGCCGCGCGGCTCGGTCCTCGTCGTCGTCGGCGACGTCGAGCCGGCCGACGCCGTGGCCCAGATCGGCGAGGCGCTGGCGGCGTGGCAGGGCGACGGCGAGGCCGTCCAGCTGCCGCCGCTGCCGCAGGTGTCCGGTGGCGACCTGGTGCTCGTGCACCGCGCCGGTGCCGTGCAGTCGCAGATCCGCCTTGCGGCGCAGGCGATCCCGCGCACCGACGAGCGCTACCCGGCGCTGCAGCTCGCGAACCTGGTCTACGGCGGGTTCTTCTCGTCGCGCCTGGTCGAGAACATCCGCGAGGACAAGGGCTACACCTACAGCGCCCGGTCGCACCCCGAGTTCACCGTGCACGGCGCGACGTTGCTGATCGACGCCGACACGGCCTCGGACGTGACGGCGGCGGCCCTGCTGGAGACCCGCTACGAACTGGCGCGCCTCGGTCTCGTGCCGCCGTCGGAGTCCGAAGTGGACACCGCGCGCAGCTACGCCGTCGGCACGCTGCTCACCAGCACGTCCTCGCAGGGCGGCCTGGCGTCGTTCCTGGTGAACCTCGTCGCACTGGGCCTCGGCCTCGACTGGCTGGTCGCGCACCCGCAGCGCCTCGCGGCCGTCACGCCGGAGCAGGTGGCCGCGGCCGCGCTGGAGTTCTTCGCTCCCGGCAACTTCACCGGCGTGCTCGTCGGTGACGCCGAGCTGCTCAAGCCGAAGCTGGCCGCGTTGGGTGGAGTCTCGTTCCAGTGACATTCGAACTAGTCGGTCTGCCCGCGCTGTCGCGGTTCTCGATCGACCGGTCCGAGCCGTTGCGCGGCGACGACGACAAGCTCGCCGCGCTCTGGCCCAAGGCCCGGATGATCGTCGTCGACACGCGCGGCCGCACGCTGGTCGCCGATCGCGGTACGCGGCTGGCCGACCGGCCGGCCCTGGAGTTCGGTGACCAGCCGCCCGTGAACGCCGTCCTGCTCGGTGAGCAGGACGGCGTGGCCTGGTTCGCCGTGCTGATGCCCGCCGAGGACGACGAGGCCGTGCCGGCGAGCCGTGCCTGGGGCCCGCCTGAGCTCACGGACGAACCGCAGTGGCTCGACCTGCGGCAGGCCGGAGCGACCCTCGACGACATGTCGGCCGGGCTGTTCACCACGGCCGCCGCGCTGTTCCAGTGGCACCGCCTCGGCAAGTACTGCGCCAAGTGCGGGGCCAGGACGGTGCTGGAGAAGTCCGGCTGGACGTCGGTCTGTTCCGGGTGCGGCCGGGAGGAGTACCCGCGCACCGACGCGGCGGTGATCTGCCTCGTGCACGACGGTGCCGACCAGGTCCTCGTCGCTCGCGGACCGGAGTGGCCGGAAGGCCGGTTCTCCGTGCTGGCCGGGTTCGTCGAGGCCGGCGAGTCGCTGGAAGCCTGCGTGGCGCGGGAGATCGGCGAGGAGGTCGGCGTCTCGGTGCGGGACATCCGGTACCTCGGGTCCCAGCCCTGGCCGTTCCCCCGGTCGTTGATGATCGGGTTCGAGGCCGTGGCGGATCCCGCCGAGCCGTTGAGGCTCGCCGAGGGCGAGATCGCCGAGGCCAAGTGGGTGTCGCGGGCCGACGTCCGCAAGGCGATCGAGGAGCCGGGCAGCGTTCCCGGGCTCGGCCTCGCCGGTGGTGCGTCGATCGCGTTCCGGATGCTGCAGAGCTGGTCCGTCTCGGCCTAGGCGGTGACGGCGATCCTCATCGGGGACCGACCCAGGAGAGGTAGCCGTCCGGGCGGACCGCGGCGTCGAGCCCGTCCACCACGGTGCTCGTGCCCAAGCCGTCGACCAGGTCCAGGCCGGGCAGGAACGTGCCCGCGAGCGGGTGGTCGCAGCCCGTCTCGTAGCGGATGTCGGTGCCCTGGACCATCGCGGAGATGCGGGTCTTGACCTCGGGGAGGTCGAGCAGGTCGCTGACGAGCGAGTGGAGTTCGCGGTGGGACGTGAAGCGGTTCGCGCCCTCAGAGGAGTGACGGCAGCACGTGCTCCTCGGTGACCATCAGGCCCGTCGTGGCCATGGTCTCGGCGAGATCGGGGTCCCAGCTCGCGGTCTCCGGACGACTGTTCAGCGTCGGCAGCTCGACGCCCCGCGCGATCAGCGTGGCCACCGCCTCGCGGTAGTCGGCCGCTGACATGCGCCACGCCGTTCCGCCGGTCCAGGCGAGCACCTCGTTCACCGTGCGGATGCCGTCGGGCGTGAAGTCGTTGTGGCACCGGACGGTCCTGCCGTCGAGGTGGTGCCTGGCCTGCGGGGTCAGTACGTCCGGGAGCACCATCAACGGGCCGGGCACACCGGACTCGAGCAGGCGCGGCGACCGGACGACGGTGATCGCCGGGGCGTCGAGGGTGTCGTTGAGCGTCAGGTAGCCCTGCGAGGTGAGGACGGGACCGCTGTAGGCGTCGGGCAGGACCCCGGCGCGTTCCCAGTCGGTGCCGGCCAGCCGCAGGGCCTTGCCGGCGATGCGGGCCAGCGGGCGGCCGTCGTCCAAGTCGTTGCCCGCCAAGGCGAACCGCGTGGTCCACCGGCGCGGTTCGGGACTGAGCTTCGCGAGTATCGCCGCGGCCTGGTTCGCGATCATCGGCAACGCGGGCTGCGGGATCTTGCCGTACCTGCGGACGTGCTCGATCCACTCGGCGGCCCACGGACGCGACAGCAGACCGTGCTCGCGCAACGCGAACCTGAGGACGGCGTCCGCCGTCGAGGACTCCTCGGCCGTCGACAGGCCGACCGGCTTGCCGTGCACCGATTCCAGGACCTCGGGCAGCGAGCTCCCGTGCGCGCGGACGTGTTCGTCCAGACGTGCCAGCGAGATCTGCCGGCGTGCCGGGTGGGCGATCGGCTTGCGCAGGAGCTCACCCAGGACGGTGGCGGTGCGCGCGTCCTCGACGCGGAAGCTGAACGCCGACCGGCCGCCGCCCTCCATCGTCTCGCGCGCGAGACGCCAGAAGTCCCGCAGCTCGGGCTGGTCCATGTTCACGGCACCACCCTAGTTTCCTGATTCGCTGGAGAACGACATCACCCGGCAGCTCGACGACGCGGTCCAGCGACGTCCCCGGTGCAGCCGGCCCTTGACAGCGGAAGCCCCGAAGCGGACTCTTCCTAACCATGAGCGTTCTGCCTAATCGTGATAGGCAAGCCGAACGGCGTGAGGCAACCCGGCGGGAGATCGTCGACGCCGCGTGGGAGATCGCGCGCCGCGACGGGCTGGGTGCGGTCACGTTGCGCGAGGTCGCGGCCATGATCGGGATGCGGTCGCCGTCGCTGTACTCGCACTTCGACTCCAAGAACGCGATCTACGACGCGATGTTCGGGCAGGCCTGGACGCTCTACCTCGCCGAGATGCGGGAGCGCCCCCTGCCGGCGGCACCGCGGAAGGCCGTTCTGGCGATCGCCGAGCACTTCTTCGCGTTCTCACTCGCCGACACCGCCCGCTACCAGCTGATGAACCAGCACGCCATCCCCGGCTTCACGCCCTCGGAGGCCGCCTACGCGCCGTCCGTCGAGGTCATCGGCCTGCTGCACGACACCATGCGCGGGCTCGGCATCACCGACGGCGCCGACATCGACCTGTTCCTCGCCCTGTGCGGTGGCCTGCTCGAACGACAGCTCGCCAACGAGCCGGGTGGCGACCGCTGGCTGCGGCAACTGTCCCGCGTGATCGACATGTTCGCCGACGAAGTCGGCCTGCCCGGACCGTCCCTGAGGAGTTCGACATGACCGCCGCTCTTGCCGCCAGACCCCGTACTTCCGCACTGGATCGCGACATCGCGCTGCGGCTGGCCGAGACCGAGTACGAGCGCGTCGTCGCGCTGCTCGGCGCACTGTCGCCGCAGGACTGGAGCAAGCCCACGGACTGTCCTGCCTGGGACGTCCGCGCGATGGCCGCGCACATGCTCGGGATGGTTGAGATGTCCGCCTCGATCCGCGAGAGCCTGCGGCAGGTGAAGGCGGCGCAGGCACGTGGCGGGGTGTTCATCGACGAGCTGACCGGCCTGCAGGTGGCCGAGCGGGCGGACATGCCTCCCGCTGCCATCGCCGCCCGTTACGCCGAGGTGGCCCCGAAGGCGGTGAAGGCGCGGCGGCGCATGCCGTGGTTCCTGCGCAGGCAGAAGATGCCGGCCTCGCAGGTGGTCAACGCGCGTGAGGAGACGTGGACCCTCGGGTTCCTGTCCGACGTGATCATGACTCGCGACCCGTGGATGCACCGGACCGACATCGCGCGGGCCACCGGCGCGCCCGTGGTGCTGACCGCCGAGCACGACGGCGTGCTGGTCGACGACGTGGTGCGCGAGTGGTTCGAGCGGCTGGGCAGCCCGGTCAGGTTGCGGCTGACCGGGCCCGCGGGAGGCAGCTGGGGCGAGGATGGTCCGGAACTGGAGTTCGACGCGGTCGAGTTCTGCCGCGCGCTGTCCGGCCGCGGGACCGCCCCGCAGGACACCGAGGTGCCGTTCTAGGGGTCGACCCGGTCCAGTCCCGCGCCGTCCCACGTGGTCTGCGTGCACGCGACGCCCCGGCCGTTCTTGGGGCGCAACACGTCGAAGATGTGCATGCGCGGGATCTTGTCCGACACGCCCCACCCGCTCGGCCAGGTGATCACCCAGTCCATGTCGAGGTCGACCAGCAGGCCCAGCATCCGCGCGATGGTCGGGTCGTCGAGACGTTCGAACGCCTCGTCGAGCAGCACCAGGCGCAGCGGGTCGAACTCGTCGCTGACCGCGTCGTAGAAGCTCGCCGCGGCCGCGAACAGCGTCACGTACGAGATCAGCCGGGTCTCGCCGGACGAGAGCTGCCGGAGCCGCCGTTCGCGCGGGTTGCCGTCCGGGCCCGTGTCGGCGACGGTCACGGTGAACTGGTGCCACGTGCGGTAGTCGAGGGCGCGCGACAGGATCTCGGCGTAGCCGCCGGAGTGCGTGTCGCGCTCGTTCTCGATGCGCTCGGTGAAGACGCGGCGCAGCGTGGCGTCCTGCTCGGGCGTGCGTTCGCCGAATGGCAGCCGCACGAGCGCAAGCGCTTGCCGCGTCGAGTCGTCGAGGGCGCTGGACGACTTCCACGCGAGCTTGACGTGCACGCCCTGGCTGGACCGGGCCTGGCCGAGCACCTCGTTCATGCGCTTGGTCAGGTCCTCGGCGACGGTGATCTGGCCGCGCAGCCACTCGGCCAGGTCGCGGATCAGGTAGTCGGCGAAGATGCCCTGGTACTGCTCGTCGAGGAACCCGCGCTGCTCGGCCAGCTTCGTGGTGACCTGGCGGGCGGCGACGGCGACGGGCTTCGCGCCCTCCTCACCGGTCACGGTGACGGTGAGCAGGCCCGCGTGCTGTTCGGCGGCGATGTCGTGGCTGCCGGCCAGTGAGGTCTGCAACGCCTGCAGCTTCGCGATCACGGTCGCCTCGGTGCCGCCGCGCCGGTCCGGGGTCTCGGCGATGGCCTGGCGCACCAGGGCTTCCTCGGGTGCCTCGGGGAAGGCGGCGGCCAGCAGACCGGGGGCGCGGACGGTCGCCCGGAAGTTCCCCGCGGCCCGTTCGAGTGCCTCGGAGGCGTCGATCACCTGCGCGGAGTTGTTCTCCAGCAACGCTTCCAGCTTCGCGGCCTGCTCGCGTGCGGTGGTGATGCCCTCCCGCACGCCCTTGAGGTCCGTGCGCATCTTCTTGCGCGACTTCTCCAGCTGCGTGAGCTGCTCGCTGATCTCCTTGGCCTCACCGCCGACCGCGTCGGTCAGCTCGGCCAGCGTCCCGGCCTGGGCCGCGTGGTCGACGCAGCGGGCGTCGGCGTCGGCCTCCGCGGTCTGCCGGTCGGCGACGGCCTCGTGGTAGCGGTGCGAGGCGTCGGTGAGGTCGGAGATCGTGCCCTGGCAACGCCTCTTCACCGCGTCACCGAGCAGGTCTGCGGTCCGCTGGGCCTCCGAGGCGGCGGCCTGCGCCTGGCGCAGTGCCTCGGTGTCGGACGACAGGTCGGCGTCGGCCGCCTGCCGGGTCAGCTCGCTGCGCGCCGCCTCCAGCCGGGAGTTCGCGTTCTCCAGGGCCTCCCGCAGCTCGAACGTGCGCTGCTGGGCCCGTGCGGCCGACTCCTCGGCGGCCTGGACGCGGCTGTGCTTCGCGATCAGCTCGCCGTCGCCGGGGAACGCCGCGAGGTGCGCCTCCCAGGTGGCGACGTGCTCGTGGGCGCGGGCCAGTTCGTCCTCGGCGGTGCCGAGCCGGGCGCGCAGGTCGGCGAGTTCCTCCTCCAGGGCGGCGATGCGGCGGCCGCGGGCGGCTTCCCGCGCGCCCGCGCCGATGAACTCGGCCTCGGGCTTGGTCCAGCGGCCGGTCAGCACGCCCGTGCGCCAGTCGCCGGTGGTGGTCATGTCGTCCAGCGACACCGCTTTGAGCAGGTCGGCGACGAAGGACTCCGGCACCGGTGAGCCCTCGACGGCCGGCACGAGGTAGTCGGCCAGCGAACGGCCGTCGACGGCGGGCCTCGGGACGGCCAGGACGTCGCTCAGGTCGGCGTCGGCCGGGGTCACCCAGGCGTCCAGCAGGCCACTCGCCTGCAACGCGGCCTCCAGCCCGGCCCGTTCGTCGTCGGTCAGCGCCGGCACGAAGTCGACGAGCCGGTAGAAGGGCGCTCCAGCAGCGGAATCGCGGTCCGCCGACGTGTACTGGCCGGGCACCGGCACCCGCTCGTTGCCCGAACGCAGGCCGACGAGCTCCTCGTCGAGCGTGTCGAGCCGCGCCCGCAGTTCGGTGCGCTGCTGGGTGAACGCGTGCGCGGCGTCGCGAGCCGCCTGCACGAGCGGTGCCGCCCATTCGCGGGCGGTCGTGCTCAGCGTCCGCGCGGCGGCCGGATCGGCGGTCTGCGGCAGCTTCAGGGCCTCGGCGGGACGTTCGTCGAGCAACGGGCCGCTCGACGTCCACACCTCGACCTGCTCCAGCCAGGCCTGCACGACCTCGGCCAGCTCCTGCATCTCCTGGTTGCGCAACGAGGTCGCCTCGGTCGCGCTGAGCTGGGCGTCGCGGGCCTTCTGCCGCAACGACTCCACCTCGCGCTGCTGCGCGTCCAGGGCCAGCGCCTGCTCGTGCAGGGCCAGGGCGAGCGCACCCCGTTGACGGGCAAGGGAAGCGATGCCCGAGGTCTGGTCGATCACGGACGTCAGCGCGGTCAGCACGTCCTCGGTCGCGGCGGCCGGGGGCACGCGGCGTTCGATCGGCAGCGGCCCGGCCTCGGGATCGGGCTTGGCCCGCACCGAAGCCGTGGTCACGCCTGCCTCGGCGGCCGGGACCTGCGGCACGTCCGGCGCGAGGTCCGGGTCCATGCCCGCGAGACGCAGGTTCTCGCGCAACGGCTCGCTCAGCGCGTCGGCTGCCTGGAGGTCCTCGGCGAGGCGGCGCAGCAGGCGCAGCACGTTGTCGACGGCCGCCTCCTCCTGGGCGCGCTGGCGGTGGGCCGTCTCGAGGGCGGCGACGGCGGAGGAACGCTTCTCCGCCACCAGGTTCTCGCGCGTCTTGAGGTCCTGCAGATCGCGGAACGCCGGAAGTTCCTTCAGCGCCGCGATGGTCTCCTCGGCCTGCTGCTCACCGGTCTCCATGTCGGCCAGCGCCTGCTCGGCCGCCGCGCGCTCCATCCGCGTGAGGTCCAGTTCCTGCGTGAGCTTCGACTGCTCGCGCTGCAGCTTCGCCACGGACTTCTCGGCGGCCTCCAGCCGTTCGGCCGCGGACCGCAGCCCGCCGAACGCGTAGTCGCTGTAGGTCTTGAGGAACGTGCCGAGCGCACTGTCCGCCGAGGACAGTCGCACGATGTTCTCGCGGATCGACTCCAGGTCGTCGAACGACGTCGCGAGCTGCTCGACCATCGCCTGGTCCAGCGGCGGCAGGGCGTCGCTCAGGATCTGTTCGAGCTGGCCCTCCAGCACCTTCAGGCCGACGTCCGGGTTGCGCAGCGTCCGCTGCAGGTGCAGCAGGTCGCCGTAGCGCGCGGCCGGCACGCCGTAGACGGTCTCGGCGATCTTCGCGCGGAACGCCGGCTCCTCGAACATGCAGTCCGCGCCGATGAGGTCCCGCAGCTGCGCCGGGCCGTGCGGAACGCGTTCCGGGCCCGCGAGCTGCAGTTCCGTGCCGACCCGCATCGGCGTGACGAAGCGCCACGAGTCCGTGATGGCCTGCGAGGTCTTCGACGCCTTCACGCCCAGGCCGCACGTCAGGTACTCGTTGCCGGAGTGGTCGGCGGCCTCGCGGATCAGCTCCACCCACGTGTAGCCGATGCGGTTCGGGCCGCCGTCGTAGTCGTCCAGCATGAGGCGCCGCAGGCTGACCGTGTCGAAGCCCTTGGAGCCGACCTGGCGAAGGTCGCCGTCCAGGCACAGCGGGAGCAGCAGCTCCAGCGTGCGGGACTTGCCGGAACCGTTGGTGCCCTGGAAGATCGCGCGGCCACCGGAGAAGTCGAACGTCTGCTCGGTGTACTGCCAGATGTTGACCACGCCGCCGCGGTGCAGCCGCCACCTGCTCATGAAACGTTCTCCTCGTCGAACAGGGACCAGCTCGGTATTTCGGGCACCACAACGGGTTCCGGTTGTTGTTCTCGTTCCGGGTCGCCGTCGGGGGACGGCAGCCAGCGGTGCGCGGCCGCGCTGATCGACCACGAGCCGTCGTCCGTCCGCGCCGCCAAGCCCATGCGGCGCAGGAGTTCCGTCACCTCGGCGACCAGCCGGTCGAGGTCGTCGGTGAACTGCTTCGACCACGCCGCGGGGTAGTCCTCGACCAGACCGGCGCAGACCTCGCGGAGGCGTTCGACGGTGACGACGTGCCGGGCGGGCGCGTCCTCCTCCTCGCCGTCGAGCAGGTCGGGCAGAGCCAGCAGCGTGATCCGCGCGACCGTCGAGACACCGGGGAACGACAGGTCGGTCAGGAAGTCCTCGGGATCCGCGGCGAGCACGCCCTCGACGCGGCACTCGGTGTGCAGGCCGAAAGCCTGCTCCAGCAACGCGGTCTCCTTGCGCTGGTTGCGGCGCAGCCACTCCGCCTGCTCGGCCGGCAGGTCCGCGTAGAGCACCAGCGGCGTCTCGACCAGCCTGCGCCGCACCGCGTGCTCGATGCCGCGCGGGCCGGGGCGTGCCGCCAGTTCGACGAGGTGGGCGGGGCTCTGGGCCTCGCCCACCGGGCCCGTCACGAGCTGGCCCAGCAGGTCGGTGTCGATCGTGATCAGCGCTTCCTGCGGCAGCACGTCCTGGGCGACCGAACCCTCGGTCTCGTGCAGCACGCCGAGCGAGACGAGGTGGCGCAGGGCCGCGGTGAGCGCACGCCGTTCGGTGACGTCGTCCGGTGCGTCGATGCCTGCTTCTGCTGCGGCGGAACGGATGTCGGCGACCAGCCTGCTGAGCAACGTCTGCCGGCCGATGCCGGTGAGGACCGCGAGCGTCAGCGCCAGGTAGGCGTACCCGCGCGGGGACATGCTGAGCACGCCGCGCGTGTCGTCGTTGCCGGGACCGGACTTGTACAGGCGCGCGAACCGGCGTTCCACGACCAGCCGGTAGCCGAGCAGCCCCGCGAACAGGTCCTGGAGGGTCGCGCGGTGCCGGTAGACGAGGCTGAGCAGTTCGCCGTCCGGGCCGTCCGTGCGCAGCAAAGGCCTGCGCAGCAACGTGCGCGCGCATCGCACCACGTTCGCGGCGTCGATGTCGGAGAGGTTGTCCAAGTGGTTCATCGCTTCAGTGCCACCGTCGCGTCGTGCAGGGTGAGCGTCCCGGCGGCCGACCGGATCTGGGTCGTCGTGCCGCGGGCGATCTCCAGCTTGAGGCCGCGCACGGGGTCGCTGGCCGAGCCGCTGTCGTTCGGGGAGTCGCGCTGGGCCATCGCGAGCGTCAACAGCTCGCAGAAGACCTCCAACGCGCCGTGCGTGAGCGTGGTGTTCTCCAGGTTTCCGGCGGCGTTGGTGAGCTCCGCGACGTGCCTCGCGCGGATCTCGTCCGCCTCGCGCGCCTCCGCCAGCAGCGACTGCTCGGTCATGGGGTCGTCGAGGATCCTGGACGGCCTGCCGCGCCCGCCCCGGTCGCCCCGGGTCCGGACGCTCACGGTGACGTCGCAGACCGGGCCGTCGCGCCACGGCGTGCGCTCGTTGTCCGAGTCGTGCTCGGGCGCGGGGGAGAGGTGGCGGGCGCTGTAGAGACCGAACGCGGAGGCGTAGATCTCGTGCGCTTCCTCCCTGGTCGCGTTGTCGAACCAGCTCGCGAGCTTGAGCAGTTCGGCGCGGCGGCCGGGCAGCAGTCCTCCGCCGGACGTCGCGCGCTTCACGCTGGCCAGGAGGCTGCCGATGGCGCGCGCCGTGGCCTCGCGCAGGGCCGTGACCTGGCTCGGGCGGCCAGGGCGGTCGACGAACCAGTCCGTCAGCTCCTGCCAGTCCTCCGGCGTCCGGCCGCGGGCGCGTTCGACGTTGTGGCCGAGGTCGGTGCCGAGCAGCCGCAGGAGCTCGGTGCGGGCCTTCGTGAGGCCGGCGAGGGCCTCCGCGATCGGGGGCGTGTACTTCAGGACGTCCTCGACGACCCGCTGGATGTACTCGACCAGCAGGTTCCGGAAGCCCGCGATCTCCTCGGGCGCCAGGTGGTTCCTCGTGACGACCTGGCCGAGGTAGGCGTAGAAGTCGCGGACCGTCGCGGCGAGTTCGGCGTGCTGCAGGAACAGCGTCGTGACGCGTTCGGCCAGCAGCTCCCTGGTCCTGTCGCCCTCGTTGAGCAGGGCGACGGACAGCGATCCGCCCAGCTCGTTGAGGCCGCGTTCGATCGCGGGGAGCAGTTCGCGGGAGACCTCGCGGGCGCCCTCCGGGACCCGGAGCAGCTCGTCGACGTCGCGCTGGACGCGGACGGCCAGCTTGGAGACCTGGTAGCGCACGCTGCCGTGCTGGAACTCGGCGATGCTGGCGGCGACGACCTCACGCCGGCCCTGGACGAGGTTGCCCCACTCCACGAGCTGCTTGAGGCGGTTGATGACGTTCTCGATGCGGCTCTCGCCCTGCTCGACGCGGCCCTCGCGCTCCTGCCCGGCCAGCGCCCCCGCGACCTCGCCCGCGCTCAGATCCGCCAGCAGCGTGGAGGTGAACAGCCGCATGATCGCCAGGTACGTGCGCTGATGATCGCGCGCGTCCAGATAGGCGTACAGCTTCAGCCGCTTGTGCTCCACGACCGGCCACCCTAATGCGCGCGCTCGTCCGCCGCGGCGCTACCGTGCCGTCGACGAGCTGGGGAGGATGCCTTGGGTGCGGGGCGCGCGTTGGGGTTGTTGCTGGGCGTGGCCGCGGACGCGGTGTTCGGTGATCCACGCCGATTTCACCCGGTAGCGGCATTCGGGACGTCCGCCGCGGCCCTCGAGAAGCGGCTGTACGCCGACTCGCAGGCCGCCGGGGCCGTCTACTCCGCCGTGTTGGTCGGCGGCACCGTGGCCCTGGGCGTGGCGGTGGAACGGGCCTCGCGCAAGCACTGGCTGCTGCAGACGGCGACCACGGCGCTGGCGACCTGGACGGTGCTCGGCGGCAACTCGCTGGCCACCGAGGGCACGTCGATGGGCCGGGAACTGGCCGACGGAGACCTCGACGCGGCCCGGACGCGGCTGCCGAGCCTGTGCGGCCGTGACGCGGCCCGGCTCGACACCACGGGCCTGGCGCGCGCGACCGTGGAGTCCGTGGCCGAGAACACCTCGGACGCCGTCGTGGCGCCGCTGTTCTGGGGTGCGGTGGCCGGTGTGCCCGGCCTCCTGGGCTACCGCGCCGCCAACACCCTGGACGCGATGGTCGGCCACAAGTCCCCGCGCCACCTGCGGTTCGGCTGGGCCTCGGCCCGCCTGGACGACCTGCTGAACCTGGTGCCGTCGCGCCTCGCGGCCCTGCTGACGGTCGGCGGAGCACCGGTCGTCGGCGGCTCGGCCTCGCAGGCGCTGGAGACCTGGCGCCGTGACGCGTCAGCGCACCCGTCGCCCAACGCGGGCCAGGTGGAGGCGGCCTTCGCGGGCGCCCTGGAGATCAGGCTGGGCGGCCGCACCGTCTACTCGCACGGCGTGGAAGAGCGCCCGGTCCTCGGCCACGGCCGCAGCCCGGACTCAGGTCACGTGACGCGTGCCGTGGAGCTGTCCCGGGTCGTGGGCTTCGGCGCCGGCTTCGTCAGCGCCGTCATCGCCCTCTTCCGCAAGTAGCTCGGCGATCGACTTCTTCTTTTTCTTGCCCTCGTAGAGCACGCCACCCGGTCGTGCCTCGCGGATCGTGAAGTACAGCCAGCCCCCGACCGCCATCACGCCGAACGCGATCCACTGCAGCGCGTAGGAGAAGAACGGCCCGGACTCGAGCCGGGGCAGCGGCAACGTGTCCAGCGCACCGGGCTGCTTCTCGATCAGCTGGTAGTAACCGGGTTCGATGCCCGGCCCGACCGCGTTGTTGTTGATCGAGTAGATCTGCTTGCGGCCGTCCTGCTCGAACGCGGGCTGGTCGTTCGACTCGTTGGGCCTCGCGAGCCCGATGAGCGTGACCTCGCCGGTGGGAGGCGCGTCGAAGTCCGGCGGCTTGATGCCGTTGACCGGGCGCACATACCCGCGGTCGATCAGGACCTTGTGGCCCGTGGTGGTCTCGAACGGCGTGATGACCTCGAACGCCGCCTCGCCCTGGACCGTGCGCAGCCGTGCGAGCGCTTCCAGCTCCGGCAGGTAGCGGCCCTTGATCTCGACCTTCTGCCACTCGTCGTGCTTCGCCCCGAACGGGGCGGGATCGCTCTTCAGCGACTTGGTGATGGCGGAGTTCTGCTCCTGGCGTTCGTCGTTGCGGCCGAACTGCCACGGCGACAGGAGGTAGATGCAGGCACCCGCGAACACCCAGACGGCCAGGGTCAGCGCCAGCCAGCCCGGCTTGAGGAGGAACTTGAACCGCACGTCCTCACGGTAGTTGCGTGAGCTGGACCTCGTGGAACTGGGTCACGAACCCCTCGCCCTCCGGGCTCGCCGCCATGATCCCCACCTTGACCTCCACACCGGGCGGGAAGTACGCCTTGCGCAGCACGTTCACCGGCTCCTGCCCGTCGGTCCCGTACCGCACCCAGACGGCGTCACCCTTGCGTTCGGCACTGACGGTGAACCGCTCGAACGGCTCCACGAGCGCCAGGTTCCAGTCCGAGAAACCCCGCGTCACAACGGTGCTGGCCTGCAGTTTCCCGTCGAACACCTCGACCCCGGCCTTGATCCAGTTCTCGCCGTCGGCCAGCAGCCCGACGCCCGCGTGGTCGTACTGCGCCGCGTACTCGCCGCTGAAGGTGGCGGTGATGGTGAAGTCGCCGGTGAGGCTCATGCCGTAGAGGTGGCCGTTGTCGCGGATCACGCCGTTGCCGGTGAGGCGCCAGAAGTCGCTGCTCGGGTCGGCGTGCACGGTCAGCGGGGTGGCCGACCACTTTCGCGGCTCGTTGAGCCAGGTCCAGGCGGTGAGGTCCATGAACGTCATCCTCGCAAAGCGGCGCGTGCCGCGGCCACCGCCTGCGAGCGGTATCCGCCGCCGAACAGCACGGCGTGCACGAGCAGCGGGAACAGTTGGTGCAACGGCACTCGCGCCTGCCAGCCGTCGGCCAGGGGTGCGACCTCCCGGTAGGCACCGAGCACGTGGTCGAGGAACGGGCAGCCGAAGAGCTGGAGCATCGCGAGATCGCTCTCCCGGTGCCCGCCGTGCGCCGCCGGGTCGATGAGCCACACCTGGCCGTCGGCCCCCCACAGCACGTTGCCGCCCCACAGGTCGCCGTGCAGCCGTGCGGGAGGTTCCGGCGGACCGGCGAGGTCGTTGATCCGCGAGCACACCTCGCTGACGTCGATGCCCGCCTGCCGCGCGTACGGCTCGGTCCGCTATGACGCGAACCACTCCGGCCACTCCGGCGCGGGCTCGTTGACCATCTCGGCCAGGCCGATCGTGGCCTCGCGCGGGCCGCCGGGAGGCGGGGAGCCGAACGCCGGGGCTCCGGCGAGGTGCAGGGCGGCCAGCCGGCGGCCGAAGGTCACGGCCGCCTGAAGATTCGGCTCGCCGAGCGGGATCTCGTCGATCACCAGCGTGCCCTCCGAAGCGCTGTGCACCGAGGGGATCGGCGGGCCGCCGTCGACGCGCAGCCACCGCAGACCGGCCGCCTCGGCGGCGGTGGCCCGCGGTGACTGGTGCTTCGTCCTCAGAGCCGCTCGCGGACCCACGCGACCAGCCCCGGCATCGCCGCCTCGACCATCACCAGCACCTCGGTGAACCCGGCGTCGTCGCCGTAGTACGGATCCGGCACGTCCACGCCGTCGGCGTCCGGGTCGAACGAACGGAGCAGCCGCACGCGATCCGGATCGACCATCCGGCGCAACGCGCGGGCGTGACCGGAGTCGAGCGCGACCAGCAGATCCGCGTCCAGATGTTCGGCACCGACCTGCGCGGCCACGTGGTCGACGGGATATCCGTTGTCCGCCAACGTCTTCAACGAGCGCGGGTCGGCCGGGTCGCCGACGTGCCATCCGCCGGTCCCGGCACTGGACACCTGGACCTTCGACGACAATCCTTCCCGGGACAACCACTCCCGGAACACGAGCGCTGCCACGGGGGACCGGCAGATGTTGCCGGTGCAGACGAACGAGACGTGCATGTCGCGCAGCCTATGTGGTGCCGCCGCACGGTAACGCTCAACCGTTGTCGCAAGATGTACGGACAAACGACATGGAGGCCGCCCATGCAGACAGGTACCGACGTGCCCCCGCAACGGGAGATCATCGGGTGCACCGACGCCCTCGGGCGCCGACGTGCGTTCGAGGTGTACCTCAACGAGAAGGGTCGCGTCTGCTTCCGCACCCCGCCCGGTGAGTCCGCGCAGCTCGACGCGTTCCAGCTGGACGAGCTGATCAGCCACCTCACCGAACTCCGCCGCTACATGCAGTGACGCGCCCGTCTGAGCCGGTCGCCTAGAATTCCGGCGATGACCAGCCCAGATCTGCGCCACCACGGTGACGTCGACGCCGCACCAGGCCTCGCCGACTTCGCCGTCAACGTGCGGGTGCCGCACCCGCCCGATTGGCTGCGCGAACGGCTGGCCGCGGCGCTCGACGACCTCGGGCGTTACCCCTCGAAACTCGCCGAAGAACGTGCTCGTGAGGCCGTCGCACGCCGGCACGGGCGCTCTCCGGACGAGGTGCTGCTGCTCAACGGTGCCGCCGAGGGCTTCGCGCTGCTGCCGAAGCTCGCGCCGCGCCGTGCCGCGATCGTCCACCCCGGGTTCACCGAACCCGAGGTGGCCTTTCGCGATGCCGGAATTCCGGTCGACCACGTGCTGCTCGACGGCGACTTCCGCCTCCGCGACGTGACTTCGGACGCCGACCTCACTGTCATCGGCAACCCCACGAACCCGACGTCCGTGCTGCACGAGGCCGCCGCGCTCAAGGCGTTGCCCGGCCGGGTGGTCGTCGACGAGGCGTTCATGGACGCCGTTCCCGGCGAGCCCGAGTCGCTCGCGCACGACCCCGGTGTGCTGGTGCTGCGCAGCCTGACCAAGACCTGGGGGCTCGCGGGCCTGCGCGCCGGCTACTTCCTCGGCGACCCGGAGACCCTCGCGAAGCTCGCGCACGGCCGTCCGCATTGGCCGGTGGGCAGCCTCACACTGGAAGCGATCACGGCGTGCTGCGAACCGGAGGCGCTCGACCAGTCCGCGCGGTTCGCGCTGGAGGCCGAGCAGTACGCGGCGCACGCGTTGGAGCAGCTCCAAGACCTCGTCGTCGTTGCGCCGAAAGGGCCGTTCCTGCTGATCAGGGCGCCCAGAGGCGCGCGGCGAGCGTTGCGGGACAAGGGGATCGCGGTGCGCCGCTGCGACACGTTCCCGGGGCTCGATGACACGTACCTGCGCGTGGCGATCCGGCCGCCGGAGGAGTTCGCGGTGTTCGTGGACGCGTTGCGCGTCGTGATGGAGGAACTGGCGTGAAGCTCGCCGACGTGATCGCGGTCCTGGAGTCCGCGTATCCGCCGAAGACCGCCGAGAAGTGGGACGCGGTCGGCCTGGTCTGCGGTGATCCGCAGGAGGAGGTCACCAGGGTCCTGGTCTGCGTCGACCCGACGTCGTCCACTGTGGACGAGGCGGTCGAACGGGGCGCGCAGCTCGTGCTCGCGCACCACCCGCTGCTCCTCAAGGGCGTCAACGGTGTTCCGGCCGACGACCCCAAGGGGGCGTTGGTGCACAAGCTGATCCGGAACGGCGCCGCCTTGTACTGCGCGCACACCAACGCCGACGGCGCGCTCCCCGGAGTGTCGGACGCGCTCGCGAACGCCATCGGTCTCACCGTCACCGGCCCGCTCGAACCGGCCGAGCCCGAGGGTACGGGCCTCGGTCGCATCGGGGAGCTCGCGGAACCCGAGCCGCTCAGGGCGTTCGCTCAGCGGGTGGCCGCCGCGCTGCCCGCCACCGTGCAGGGCGTGCGGGCCGCGGGAGATCCGGAAGGCCTGATCAGGCGGGTCGCGGTGTGCGGCGGCGCGGGCGACAGCTTCCTGGACGCGGTCAAGCGAGCAGGCGTCGACGCCTACGTCACGGCGGACCTGCGGCACCACCCCGCGAGCGAGCACATCGAGTCCGGCGGGCCCGCGTTGGTCGACGTGGCGCACTGGGCCAGCGAGTGGCCGTGGTGCGAGCAGGCGGCGGAGATCCTGCGGGCGGCCTTCGGCGGTAGGGTCGACGTACTCGTCTCCACCCGCCGGACCGACCCGTGGACCGTCGGTGCGACGAGCACAGCAGTAGGAGGACTTGCGTGAAAGCCGATCCCGCAGTGCAGCGAAGGCTGCTCGACCTGGCCGCGGTCGACGCCGAACTGGCGCGTGTCACCCACCGTCGCCGCACGCTGCCCGAGATCGCGGAGATCGCGGAGGCCGAGCAGCAGGTGCGCGCCAAGCAGGACGCGCTGGTGGCCGTCGAGACGACGCTCACCGACCTCGACCGCGACGTGAAGCGCCAGGAGACCGAGATCGACCAGGTCCGCGCCCGTGGTGAGCGCGACCGCAAGCTGATGCAGTCGGGTTCGGTCGGCGCCAAGCAGCTCACCGACCTAGAACACGAGCTGGCCACCATCCAGCGCCGCCAGGGCATCCTCGAGGACGACCTGCTGGAGCTGATGGAACGCCGCGAGGCCGTCGACGCCGACGCCTCCTTCGCGCGCGTGGAACTCGACAAGGCCCGCGAGACCCTGAAGGACGCGGCCGCCCGCCGCGACCAGGCCCTCGCCGACCTGGAGGCGACCGAGACCCGCCGCACCGCCGACCGTTCGACGATGGCCAAGGGCTTCCCGGACGACCTGCTGAAGCTCTACGACCGCCAGCGCGAGCAGCGCGGCATCGGCGCCGCGCCGTTCCAGTCGCGCCGGTGCGGGGCGTGCCGGATCGAGCTGGACAGCGGTGCGGTGTCGAAGCTGAAGGAAGCGGCGGCGGACGAGATCGTGCGCTGCGAGGAGTGCGGCACGATCCTGGTCCGCATCGCGGAGCCGAAGGCCTGAGCCGCCCGACGAACGCGGGCCCGGCAGAAGCAGTCTTCCTGTTTCTGCCGGGCCTTTTTTCGTCTCCGAAGCGAAGGTCTGAACGGGCGGCAACGCCTGCCCCTCACTCGCCACCGCGCCGCAGCCGCAGCGCCGAGACGAGGAAGAACACACCACCGATCGCCGCATAACCCGCGAGGTTGCGCAACGTCGCGTCCGCAGCACCCGCCTGCAGGACGAACGACGTCCCGGCAAGCGTCGAGATAGCACCACTGATGATCATCGGCCACTGCCCGCCGAGGCTGCGGCGCACGAGAGCGGCGGCGAGCTGCGCCACTCCGGACACGACGGCCCACACACCCCACACCTGCAGGACAGCCGGGATGCCGGACGTCACCGCGAACGCCAGACCCGCCGCCGCGAGCGTGCTGACCACGATGTTGGCGTAAAGGGCCGCGGAGGCCCGCCCAGCACGTGCCGCACGGCTGTCGACGACGATCGCGGCCACGTCGAAGAGCGGGTAGAGCACCAGCAACGTGCCGCTGACCGGCCCGATCTCCGTCGCGGTGAGGAACAGCAGCACCGCCCACACGACCGCGAACCCGAAGCGGACGAGGTAGAGCGTGCGGAGGGCGGGGGCGAGACCTGCGGGTGACGCTGCGGCGATGCTCACGAGGTGTCCTTGAAGTAGGGAGAACGTTCTTTCTGCTTCGACACTGTCAGCCGACCTCGCACCTGTCAAGACCGAACGTTCTCTCTGCTACCGTCGGAAGGGTGACCCGCACCGTGTCCGACGCCAGGAACCGCCTGCTGGGAACGGCCAGCCGGCTGTTCTACTCGGAGGGCCTGCACTCCGTCGGAGTCGACCGCATCCTCGCCGAGGCGAAGGTGACCCGTGCCACGATGTACCGCCACTTCGCCGGCAAGGAGGACCTCGTCCTCGCCTACCTGGCCGAGGCCGACAAGGCGACCCGCCACAACGTCGAGGCGGGCGTGGCAGCGGCGGCGGACGACGCGGACGCCGTGCGTTCCGTCGCGAGGGGCATCGCCGCGCACATCCGCCTGGAGGAGTTCCGCGGCTGCGCCTTCCTCAACGCCGCAGCGGAGTACGCCGATCCAGACCATCCCGTGCACAAGGCGGTTCTGGCGCACCGCCAATGGTTTCTCGACACCGTCACAGCCCTGCTCGCCCGCGTCGGCGATGCTCCTGCGGAGCGCGACGGCAGGCACTTCGTGATGCTGCGCGACGGCGCGATGGCGGCAGGCTGCCTCTCGGACCCGGGCCCGATCGGCGACACGCTCCTCGAAGCGGTGGAAGGCATTCTCCGAGCGCGCGGCTGAATCACCTGAGAACTGGGGAACATCGGTGTGGTCCGGGAATCCGAAGGGCGCCTTCTCCTCTGCTCTCAGCCCGAGTGAACTTGCGGCCGCACGGCATCAGCGGCTCATCGGGACGTTGGCCTCCAGCCAGGGCACGATCGCGGAGATGAAGCCGTCCGGGCTCGTCATGGGGCGGCCGTTCATGGTGGCGATCAGGTGCTCGACGCCGAACAGCGCGTCCCAGGTTCGGGCCCGCCGGTAGACGTCGGCGGAGACGGCAAGACGGACGTTGTCCCAGCCGTGCCAGGCCATCTGGGCGGCGTCGACGGCCGGGTCGCCGGGCATCGCCATGTCCCAGTCGAGGATGCCGAGCAGCTTCCCGCCGGCCGACCAGTGCACGTTGGAGCCGCTGAGATCGCCGTGCACCAAGGCATCTGGCACGGGTTCCAGGGCCAGGCAGGCGTCCAGGCGCCGCCGGCTCTCGGACTGCCAGCGAGTGGGCAGACGCGGGATGACCTCATCGGCGATGATCTCCGACCACGACGGACCCTGTGCCCGGTCGTCCAAGACCGCCAGCAACGCGCCATCTAGTGGCACGGAGCGCACGGCCTCCAGCACTTCTGCCACCTGCGACGGGTCACCGGCCCCCTCGGGCAGGGCGGCGCCGTCGATCCACGACACGGCGACGGCGGCCTGGTCGCCGAACGTGGTCACGGGCGTGAGCGGCTCCGGCACCTGGAACGGCAGGCCAGCGGAAGCCAGGTACCGCAACACTTCCACGCGGCGGGGCATGGACGCGGCGGCCAGTGGCCTCCTGCTGACCCGGACGGCGGCTGCACCTGGGATCAGCAGCACGCGGTGGATGTTGCCGTCGGGTGCCGCGAAGGCGTCGTCCAGACTTGTGCCGGGCAGCAGGGCGGACGCGATCTCCAGCAGGTCCGGGGCAGCCTTGATCATGTCCGGAACCTACAACTGATCGCAGAGGAGCTTCACATGGGCGAGTTCGTGGCGGCTTCGGCATTCCAGACCGAGGACACGGCCGCCGTGCTGGCCGCGGTCGGCGGCTTCGCCGCGGCGCACTCCTGGCCCGCTGTGCCCGTCGAGGACGCGGAGCCGGCGACCGCAGATGAGGTGCGGGTCTTCCCGGCGACGAACGGCTGGACGGTCGTCCTCTGGCCGAGTCACTTCACAGAGGTGGCAGCCGCGGAACACATGAGCCGTGCCCTGTCCGTCCTGGTCGGCACGGCACGCATCTACGACGGCGACTACTGGACCCACTCGCTGCTGCGCGACGGCGTGACGCTCGACCGGTTCGCCTCGATGCCGGACTACTTCACCGACGACGTGGACGAGGTCGCCCGCCTCAGCGCCGAGTACGCAGGCCGGCCTGAGGTGATCGCCGATGCCACCGGCAGCCCGGTCGAGCAGCTCGCCCCTTACCTCGTGCGCGTCGGGGAGGACGAGGACAGCGATGACGACGTCGAGCCCGCCGGGGTGAAGGCCTTCCCCGACGACGAGTTCGAGTTGGACTCGCCGTGGGTGTTCGTCGACTTCTGGCGCCGGTTCGGTCCGCGCTACCCGGAGGACCTGTCGGCGTGCGCGGCGCGGCTCCGCCTGGCACCGGGATGGCTCGACAAGCTGCCGACCGGAGATCCAGAGCTCTGAACCGACGGGTGCTCGGCCGTCGATCAGCCGATGTCGTGCCTGGCCGAGCGGGTGACCACCACGCGTGCCCGATACCTGACCGTCCGAGTTCAGGTATTTCGGCCCGGTGGTTCGGGTCGTCTGCGGCGAGCGCGGTCGTCGCAGACGTGTTCCGCTGGCTGATCGGCGATTTCAGGAGGTTCGTCATGTCCGGTCTGCTGGTCAAGAGTTTCGACAAGCCCGAGGAGACCCGTCCCTTCGAGCAGAGCACGGGTCATCTCGACCTGATCAACTCCGAGGCCGGCGCCGTCGGCCGCGCGGTGTTCGAACCAGGATGGCACTGGGCCGAGCACGTGAAGCCCATCGCCGGCACCGACAGCTGCCAGGTGGCCCACAAGGGCTACGTCGTGTCCGGCCGGATGAAGATCGTCATGGACGACGGCGAGGAGGCCGAGATCGGCTCGGGTGACTTCATGATGGCCGCGCCAGGCCACGACGCGTGGACGGTCGGTGAGGAAGCCTGCGTCATAGTCGACTGGCAGGGCATGGACGACTACGCCAAGCGGTGATCCCGGGCGAAGGCGTGACGGGGGAGCGGGCTGGAACTCTTCGGCGTTGCAGCCCGCTCGACCGGGCCGGGGTCTAGTACTTCGGACGGATCTGTCCTGGTGCCGGCTCTCGTACGATGACGACGTGTTCGCCCTTCTGCGGTCGGTGTGGGATGAGCCCCGGCCGGTGCGTGCGGCGGCGCGGCTGTGGTGGGACTGGGTGCTGGTCGCCCTGCTCCTGCCGGTTGCGGTGCTCGAGGTGGTGCTGCGGCCGGACCTGAGCTGGCGGGCCGGCTCGCTGGTGCTGGCGGTGGGGCTGCTGCCGCTGTTGTTGCTGCGCCGGAGCAGGCCGCTGTTCGTGGTCGCCGTCGCGTTCGGCGTGGCCGCGGTCGCCTCGCTGGTCTTCGGGGGCGAGCCCGAACTCACCGTGATGGTCTACATGGTGCTCTTCCCGTTCTCGCTGTTCCGGTGGGGTTCGGGGCGTGAGGCGGTGATCGGGCTGGCGATCATGCTCGGCAAGGTCGGGCTGTCGGCGGCGCTCGGCTTCCTCAGCGTGGGGGAGGCGGTGGGCGGCAGCGCTGTTCTCGGGACGGCGTGCGCCCTCGGTGCCGCGGTGCGATACCGGGCGCGGGCGAGGGCGAGGGAACTCGACCAGGTCAAGCTGCTGGAACGGGAGCGGCTGGCACGGGACCTGCACGACACGGTGGCGCACCACGTGTCGGCGATGGCGATCCGCGCCCAGGCGGGACTCGCGACGGCGGCGTCGCGGCCGGAGGCGGCGATCGAGGCGCTCGGCCTGATCGAGTCGGAGGCGTCGCGTGCGCTCACCGAGATGCGCACGATGGTGCGAGCCCTGCGCCACGACGAGCCCGCGGACCTGGCGCCCAGCCCGACCGTCGCCGACATCGAACGGCTCGCGAGCCCCGGCCGGCCAGGACCCGAGGTCGACGTGCGGATCGACGGGGCCGTCGACGACATCCCGAAGTCGGTGGGAACCGCGATCTACCGGCTCACCCAGGAATCGGTCACCAACGCCCGGCGGCACGCCCGGCACGCCACCCGCATCGAGGTGCGGGTCACCGTCGGCGACTCGTCCGTCCGCCTCCGGGTGAGCGACGACGGCGACACCGGCAACCTCCGCGGCGCCTCGGCGCAGGGGCACGGGCTGATCGGCATGACGGAACGCGCCGGCCTGCTCGGCGGCAGCTGCGAGGCGGGCCCGAACCCCGGCCGCGGCTGGACCGTGACCGCCGTGCTGCCGCTCACCGGGTCAGCCGCATGAGCGTCCGCGTCGTCGTCGCCGACGACCAGGAGATCGTCCGCACAGGACTCTCGATGATCCTCGACGCCCAGCCGGACGTGGAGGTCGTCGGCCAGGCACAGGACGGAACACAGGCCGTGGAACTGGCCCGCCGGCTGCGGCCGGACGTGTGCCTCTTCGACATCCGCATGCCCGGAATCGACGGCATCGAGGCCACTCGCCTGCTTGCCGGGCCCGGCGTCGCCGACCCGATCGCCGTCGTCGTGATCACCACGTTCGACCTCGACGAGTACGTCTACGCCGCACTGCGTGCGGGCGCCAGGGGTTTCCTGCTCAAGGACGCCGGCACCGCCCTGCTCACCCAGGCCGTCCACGCCGCGGCCTCCGGCGACGCCCTGATCGCCCCCAGCGTCACCGCTCGGTTGATCGAGGCCTTCGCGGACACCGGGCCCGCCGGCCGCGCCGGGCAGCTGATCGATCCGCTCACCGAACGGGAGGAGCAGGTCCTCGCCGCCGTCGCGGGCGGGCGCACCAACAGCGAGGTCGCCAAGGACCTCCACATCGCGCTCAGCACCGTCAAGAGCCACATCGCCAGCCTCATGGCCAAGATCGGTGCCAGGAACCGCGTCGAGATCGCGATCTGGGCCTACGAGACCAAGCGCGTCCGGAGCGGACCCCGGCGTCAGTAGCCGAAAGTACGACGAGCGGGTCGGACCATCGGCCGAGACGATCGCGGCCCTTGTGCCGATGAGGTGACACCGCCGCACGGGCCACGATCTTGTGCATGACCTCCTCCGCCAAGCTGGACAAGCTCATCCCGGCCGCGATCATCCTGTTCAGCGTCATCCCGGTGCTCGGTGGAGCCCTCCGGCTGGCCGAACTGGGCGGCGGCGCGGAGATCACACCGGACAACGCTCGGTTCTTCGCCTCACCCGTGCCCGTGGTGCTGCACGCCGTCACCGTCAGCGTGTACTCGATCCTCGGTGCGTTCCAGTTCGCTCCCGGCTTCCGCCGTCGCAGACGGGGATGGCACCGGGCGGCAGGAAGACTTCTGGTCCTTTGTGGACTTCTGGGCGCGCTGTCAGGTCTGTGGATGACCGTGTTCTACCCCAAACCCGCTGATGTGGGCGCTCTGCTCACCGGCACCCGGCTGGTGTTCGGCACGGCGTGGGCGGTGTTCATCGTCCTCGGGGTCGCCGCCATCCGCCGCCGGGACGTCGCCGGGCACCGCGCCTGGATGATCCGCGGTTTCGCGATCGGGCTCGGCGCCGGCACCCAAGCCGTGACGCTGACCGCGTGGCTCGTGGCCGTCGGCGAGCCCGACCGGCTCAGCAACGCGGTGCTGATGCTCGCCGCCTGGCTCATCAACCTCGCCGTCGCGGAATGGATCATCCGCCGCCCGGCGTCGCCGACTCGTCCGGTCCGCGCCGGACTCGCTCTCGAGGAGACTCGATGAAGGCAGTCGTCCAGGACCGGTACGGATCGCCGGACGTGCTGGAGTTCCGCGACGTGGAGCCGCCGGCGGCCTCCGGCAACGAGGTGCTCGTGCGGGTGCACGCGGCCTCGGTCAACGCGTACGACTGGCACATGATGCGCGGAGACCCCTACCTGGCCAGGCTCACCGGGATCGGAGTCGCCGCTCCCAGGAGGAAGATCCGCGGTCGCGACTTCGCGGGCAGGGTGGAGGCGGTGGGCAGGGACGTGCGGCGCTTCCGGCCCGGTGACGAGGTGTACGGCGACCTCGGTGCCGCCGACGGAGCGTTCGCCGAGTACGTGTGCGTGTCCGAGGACCTCGTCGAGACCAAGCCCGCCACCCTGACGTTCGAGCAGGCCGCCGCGGTCCCACTGGCCGGGCACACCGCGTTGAAGGGACTGCGGGACGTCGGAAACCTCCAGCCGGGACAGCACGTCCTCGTCAACGGAGCGTCCGGAGGCGTGGGCACGTTCGCCGTGCAGATCGCGAAGTCTTTGGGCGCCACCGTGACCGGCGTGTGCAGCACGAGGAACGTCGAGCTGGTGGCGTCACTCGGCGCGGACCACGTCATCGACTACACCGCGGACGACTTCACCAGGAACGGCACGCGCTACGACCTCGTCCTCGACCTGGTCGGCAACCACTCGCTGACCGGGTTGCGGCGCGCGCTCACCCCCGGCGGGACGATCGTGCTGTCCGGTGGGGGAGTGTTCGGCGGCGGCAGCGTCGTCGGGCCCATGTGGCTGATGATCAGGGCGAAGCTGCTGGCCCCGTTCGTCCGCGACCGGTTGCTGGTGCTCACCACGACGCTCGACCGGGAGATCCTCACGGCGCTGCGGCACCTCGCCGAGTCGGGAGGCTTCACGCCGGTCATCGACCGCACCTACTCGCTGGACGAGGTGCCCGACGCCGTCCGCTACGTGGAAACCGAACACGCCCGCGCGAAGGTCGTCATCACCGTGTGATCGTGAGGTGCCCCGGTGGACGCCAGCAGGCCCTGACCATGACCGAGGACGATCTTGCCCGCCAACACATGCCACATCTGGTTTGTAGGTCGGTGCGCGTGCCTCACTGATTTTGTGAGGCTTTCGGTGTTCGCATGGTTCTGACAACGTCTTGTATGGATTGCTTTGGCGCCAAGGTGTTGATGACGCCACTGAGGGCCCTTGCGTCCCAGTCGGACCTGCGCGTGGGATCTGCCATCCTTTTGCGGATCGCCGGAGCGGCAGACTTCAGCACAGTGATCAAGTAGGGATCGCTGGACGACTCCTGACTGAGCATCCGCAGCAGCCACATCGGTGCGTGAGCCACCAATTCCTCGTTGACCGGACGCAATTCCGGAGCCCAGCCGCTCTTGGTGGCGAACAGCAGGTACCCCTGGTCGGCAGGGCTGGGGAAGTCGCGTTCGTTCAGTCGTGCTCGCACGCGTTCCGCGGCATTGGCACCCCAAGCCGGATCACCGAGCTCTGCTGCCGCCCAGGCCACAGCGGGCGCGTGCACGATGTTGGGACGCACCTCCGGGTCGGTGAACGGACCAAGGCTGCTGCGGAGCCTTCGCGCGGTCGCACACGCGCGCGCCACATGGCGCCACACCTTGCTCTCGTCGAGCACGACGGTGTTCGTAATGGCGGCATCAACCGCCACCTGTGTGCTCACCAGCACTTTCGGTACCGCGTCCGGCAACACGACCTCCATCACGTCGGCCAGCCTGCAGAGGTTCTCCAGGTCGAGTTGCCGCCCGATCGAGCTCAGGTCGGTCTCGTACAGGTACTCCGCCAGAAGCCGCGCAGTCGCGGTACCACCACAAACATCAAGCGTGCGGATCAGATCGATTATGCCGGGAAGATCGGTTATCCGGCCCTGCTTGACCCGTCGCGCCATGCGGGTGACGTCGAAACTCTTTGCGGCGTCAGCGGCCCACTGCTCTTTCCAACCGGCGAACATGTGCAGGATCGCCGCGCAGGCCTGCGGGTTGGTGAACTTGTTCAGCGTGTCCGTGCGGGCTTCGTGCACGGCTTTGATCCAGCTGCCTTGAGGGTCGTTGGGTGTCAGGCCGGCGCGCACGAGGGCTCTGGCCGTGTGGGCCTGTGAGATGGGGTTCTGGTCGTATGCGGCGCTCCAACGCAGCGAGTGGGCGGCGTAGCCGTCCTTTGCGAGTTCCGCCAGCACTTCCTTGCTCAGGCCGGGTTTGACGTTCTCGTAGGCATTGATGACCGCGGCCGTCGTCGAGGCGTCGATCAGCATTGCCTTGCGCAGCCAGGCAGCGAGGGAGCACACGGCCTGCCCGTGAACTTTGGTGTTGGTCGGCTCGGTGCGCAGTTTGTCCAGCACCTGCCGGGCGCTGCCTCGATCCAGCGTGCTCAGATCGCCGATCCGGGTTGCCAGCAGGTTCGGCCAGCCGCCTGTGCGCAACCTGGCGGCCCACTCGTCCACACCTCCGGTCGCGGCGAGCATCGTCCTGCCCGCGTCTGGAACGTCGGCTTCGACGAGAGTCCTGGCCGCCTCGGCGCAGACCTCGAGTGCCGAGGTTCTCGTCCGAAGCCCGTCGGTGAAGGAGACCTCGTCCCACCTGTCCCGGTACATCGTTGCCACGGTCGGGTACAGGACGCGCCCCAGCCGATGCAGAGCGGCACGGGCCTGCGTGGTGTTCGCGGAGTACATGCCCTCCACCAGATCAGCGGGGGTCAGGTGTTCGCGGAGGCCCTGCAGCGCGAGCTGTCCCATCTCGGTGTCGGAGAGGAGCCTCAACGCGGCCAGCGGTCCCCAGTGCTGCCGTCGGCGCTTGACGTGGTTGGCGACGATCTCGAGCACGTCGTCGAGAACTTCCTCCCGATAACTGGCTTCCGCGTCCCAAATGCCCTTGATGAGGTAGTAGAGCGAGGACATGCGAGGGTCTTGTTTGATCAGCATGTCCACGGTGCTCTTGCCGATCTTCTCGGCGAGTTCGGTGGAAGCGAGTTCGTGACCGCGGTGAAAGAGGTTGTCGGCGAAATGCAGTGCGGACAGAAGCATCCCGGTGCTGCTCGTGTCCCGCAGCTTCGTGATCTTGTCGGCCAGCCGCCAGAGCAATCGCTGGTCCACCTGGCCGTTCTTGAAGAGGATCTCGGGGAGCAGCAGGGAGTTCGTGGTCGAGATCGCGCGGATGAGCGTGGCGGCTTCGACCGGCCATGCCGCGTCCAGAAGCCGGCGGACGGCCGCGGGAAACTCCGGCCAAACAGGGCCGATCAACGCCGTGGCCAGGCGCGGGTTCGAGGCGCGCAGATCGTTGATCGCGGTGGCCAACTCCGTCGCGGAGGCGTTGCTGAGCGCTGCCAGCATGGGCATGTGGTAGGGCTGGAACCTGAGTTCGTACTCCATCCAGTGGAAGCTCTGCCGCAGGTCGATCGAAGCGAAGAGCACCTGGATGCCGTCGTGTTCGACCGGCTCCCGCTCGAGCATGGCCTTCACGTCGTACTCGTTCTCCACGAGGAGCGCGGAGAGGTCGATGCTCTCGCGTGCCCGCAGCAGCCGCATCAGGTCGACGACCTTGCGCACCACCCGGTAGTCCCCGAGCCGGTCGTGGCGAACACCGCGCAGCACGTCGAGAGTGCGATCCGCGACGAACGGCTTGATCTCTTCGTTCTTCCAGTCGTAGCGGGCGAGTGCCTCGAGCAGTACGACGAGCTCCTCAGGTGTGCCCTCCTGCTGGTTGAGGAGGTCCTCGACCTGTTCCTTCAGCCACTCGGCGATGTCCCGAAGGGTGCGGTCCGTCAGGTCGGAGTCGATGTTCTTGACAACGCGGATCAGCTTCATGAGCGCGCTGGAACGCCACATCGGTTCGCCGGGGAGCCGGAGCCGGTTCACGAGTGTCTGGGCCAACGTCCGTGTCGCGTCGTCGTCGAAGAGGTGTTTGACGGCTAGCAGATCGTTCACGGCCTGTGTCGGGGCCATCGACGCCGCCCAGGACGTCAGCGGTCCGCCGTCTACCGCTCGTGCGGCCAGGTCCTTCGCCAGCTTCTGGTTGAACAACCAGATTCCGTTGAACAGGGTGGGCACCCGTGGTGCGAGCACGCGCTCTTCGGACTTGAGCAGGTCGTGCAACGTCGGCTCGAGGAGTTCGACGAGCACTTCGTGGCGCAATGCGGACCGCTCGGTCGCGCGGCCCGCTCCCGGTACCGTCCGTTCGGCCACGTGCAGGTCGATCAGGCTCAGGCAGTCGCGGAATCCGGTCAACGCCGAGGTGCCGGGCCATCTGCCCGGTATCACCCCGAAGATCTCGTAGTCGGTCTCCTGCAGTGCGTTCAGACTGCTGTCGGCCACCGCGCCGTCGCAGAGACTCATCGCCGCGACCAGCAGCACGGCTTCACGCTCGCTGTTGGCCATCTCCGTGAACCGCGCTTTGATCCGTGCGAACGGGTCATCGCCGGAGTTGAGCAGCTGGGTGAGCTGGCGCAGGTCCGTGACGACCGACGCGGCTTCGTGGGCTCGCTCTTCACCCGGTTTGAGCGTGGGTTCGTTGCGGACGAGGTCTTCGATGAACCGCTCTCGGGGACCTTTCCCGACCGGTGCGGTGATGACCGTCGTACCGCTGATGTCCCATTCCGCGCGGGAGTTGTCGTTGTACTCCAGGACGGTGAGGACACACGTGTTGGCTTCGATGGCCACGTGCCGAAGCATCGCGCTCACGTGGCTCTCGATGTTGTCATGCGGTTTCAGGCCTTCGAAGACGACGAGCCGTCTCGTCGCGGTGCTTCCGGAAGCACCGAGCGCGTGCTTCGCGACGAAAGCCGCCGTGGCGTTGTCCGGGAGCTTCGCGTCCGGGTTGGACAAGACGACGACGGCCCAGTCCTGTCCGCACTCGCGCAGCGTCCTCACGGCACATCGAATGATGCAGCTCTTGCCGGAGGAAGGGGTCCCGCCGAGAACTGCGGTGACGTTGCGGCTCGTTTCGATGAACAGCCGGCCGAGCTGGAAGCTCTGTGTCGTGTCGATGTCGGGCAGCGGCTGTTCGGGCGGAGCGGAACCGTCGACGAAGTCCCACTCCGTCGCCTTGAGCTCAGCGAGGTGGCGCTCGACCTTCCACTGGTCCCACGCCGTGCCCCAGAGCTCCTGCGCAGCGGCGTCGAGGGTTACCGGTCGAGCGACGGTGATGTCCTGGTTCTTGGTGTCCGGATGCTCCGGGCGAATCCACCGCCACCTGTTGTTGCCCGGTATGAGGAGTTCTCTTCGCTCGGCCTTCATCGCGTCGACGAGTGCGGTGAGCCCCGGTTCCTCCTGCTTCTTGCCGAACAGGGTGGCGCTGTCGCGCAAGTAGCGTCCGTCGCCCATCTCACCGAAGAAGAGCACAGGCGGTGCGCCCAGACCGGTGATGCGGCCGAGGTGCCACAACGCGACCGGCAGCGTCGCCCCGGTCGTGTCCAGCTCGACGCCGGCCGGCCAGCACACGTGGGTCGGTTTGATCTCTTCTTCCCAGACTTCCGGCCACATCAGGGAGAACTCGCCCAGGACCGAATGCAGCGCTTTCTCCACCTGTGCGGTCTTCACGACCTGGGTGTCCCACAGGACTTCGTTCGCGGTGTGCGCCGTCAGCGTCGTCCACCGCCCGCCCGGCGCCCGCACGGCGATCCTCGGTCCGTCCTGTGTGGACTTCGCGGGTGCGGCGCCGGTCGCCGCCACCTGTTGCGCGAGGGAGAGCAGGTCCGGCTGCGCTTCTTCAAGGGCGGCCCACTCGGCGCCGTCGAGGGCTGCCAAGTCGGTGAGAAGGGTCGCCCCGTCCTGAACACGTGCCCAGGAGAGCAGGTCCGCCTGGTCCGCGGCCGTCCCGTCGAGAAGGGAGCGCACGACCGCGGCGTGGAACTCGCGAATCGGTTCCACGGCGCCGGCGGCGCCGACAGCACCGGAGAGAACAGCGCGCGCCAGTTCGAGACCGGCCGTGATGTGGTCGCGTTCAGGTGCCGCGCTCATGGGTCATTACCTCTCGTCGGGCTGGAGCGGAGCAGGTGGCTTCAGTGACAACAGGCCTGACGGCCTGGCCACCAGCACGCTGGACGAAGCGGTGAGCGCCACCCAGATGGGTTCGTCGTCGAGCACGACCTCGACCGGTGCCTCGCCACCGGTGAACGAGTACTGGACGAGCTTGCCTTTGACGTCTCCGGAAGCGCAGCCGATGACCGCGCCCCGGTGGTCAAGCGCGGCCGCGCGCACACCATGCACGGCTTTGCCGTGCGGCAGGTCTCGTTTTTGGTTCGCGTTGCGCAGATGCAGGATGTTCGCCGTGTCGACCGCCAGGAACCGCTGTCCGTCGGGGGATGCCGCCGTCTGGCGGAGCGCCTTGCGCACCGGAAGCGTGGAGACGTCCGTCCCGTCCTGATCATGCAGCCGCAGCCGGCGCACCCGGCCGTTCACGGTGACGCACCAGCAGATCGGCTGCTCGAGCGAGCCGGTCAGGTGCGTCGAGCGCACGTCCGAGTCCAATGTGGTGAATCGTCTGGCGTGGGAGGAGCGCAGCGGTGCGGTCCAGACCTCGTTGCCCAGCGTCAGCACCATCAGACCGGAGTCGTGAAGTTCGGCGGAGTCCGGCTTCATGTCGAGGGGGAGTCGCTCCGCAGGGCCGTCCTGCCCGCAGCGCACGAGCCACAGTTCGCCGTTGGTGGTCGTGACCAGTACGACGTCCTCATCGTCGACGGTGGCGGCGCTGAGGGATTTCGGCACCGCGTCTGTCATTTCCAGCTTCGACCGGGCGGGAGCACCGCTGGTGATCAGGAAGAACTCCAGCGCGTCCTCCGCGTTCATGGTCACCACGACCGATCCGCAGTACGCGGCGAGATGGGTCAGTCGTTCGAGGTGCGGCCTGTCCGGCTGAACCCACTCGACCTCCGGTGCTCGGCTGGTCCTCCCAGCCAGCACCGGTACCTTGAAGCGGCGTGCGGCGATCTCCAGCAACAGTGCCCGATCGTCGCGGGGCGCCCTCACCGCGAGCACTCGCATGACCCGCGAGCGGCGAGCCAGTTCATCGCGTTCCAGCAGCCGGACCGCCATCTGCACGACGGCGGGCGCCGCGTCGAGCAGGAAGCCGGGCTGGTCGATCAGCCGGCCATGTGCAGTCTGCTCCTTGGCGCCGTGTGCGACCAGCACACGCACGGCGGGATCGATCGTTTCCCAATCGACCTCGTCAGGGGCGGCCAGTTCGGGCAGCCGGGCGAGAAATCTTGATCTGGTGCTGATGCCCGCGGTGCGCGTGCGTTCACGTTCCTCCGGGGCGAAGGACAAGGTCGGACGCCAGCGCGCGCTTCCGTCCTGACCCGGCATGTTCACCACCAGGGGACGAAGCCTCTCCGCGCACGCGGCCAGCGCGTCGGCGTCCACCGGCTCACCGTTCTCCTGCGTGGCGACGACGGCCCAGGTGGTCGCGGTCAGCGCGATCGACTCGTCGTAGGAACACAGCCCCCACAACGATTCCACGAGTGCCTGCGCGATGTCCTCGTCGAACTGCGCCGAGAGGACCTCGATGCACAGCCGCTGGGCCGCCTTGGCCCCGTGGCGGTCTCCGCGAGCCTTCGCATTGCCCGCGCGGCCGTCTTCTGCCTGGTACGCGCTCATCGCCGCGACCGCGACCGCGAAGCTGATTCCCCACCTGACCGCGAGCTTGGCCGCGCTAGAACCCCTCTCCGGCGGTTCGCTCAGCGCGAGCCGCCGGAGCACGTAGTCGTGGACGTCCTGATCGGGGTACCCGCCGAACCGATCGAGGTCGCAATTCCGCGTGGCACCGGGCACCTCGACGATGGTGTCGTTCGGCAGGCCGACCACCAGCCGGACACCGGGCGCACCGGTCAGCGCGCCGAGCAGGTCGGTCCAGTCGTCCTTCTCATGCAGCTGGTCGAGCACGACGACCAGGCCGTCCGTCGTTTGCAACGCGGTGACAAGAGCGTCGAAGTCGCGACTGGCCACTCCGAACTCTTCCGCGAGACGGTTGATCACCGCGGTGCGCGTGCCGGTCGCCGCCACGGCGCGCACTTTCTGCGAGGGCCAGAGCAGCCTTTGCTCAGCTGGGAGCAGCTGCGGCGCCGCCGTGGTGATCATGAAGTGGCCGAGCACCGCGCTCTTGCCGGACTTCGGTACGCCCGTGACGAGCAGTGTCTCCGGTGTTCGAGCCGTCGCGTGCTGCCGGATCACCATCATGGCCAAGGTGCGCCCGGTGAAGAAATAGCCCGGTTGTGTCGAACTCGAGACGCCGCGGGCGTGGGCGGCCCACGGCACGGTTATGGGCAACTCCTTGGCGGCCGGCGGTGCGGGGTTCTGGTACTGCGGGTTCGGCAGGGCGCGGCATCCCAGCTCGGAGCCGGTGAGCAGACGAGCGCTCTGCGTCGCCCTGAGCTCCGTGGTGATGTCGTTGACCATGATGGACGGCTCGAAATGAGCCGACGTCCACGACGGTGCCGAGTGACGTGTCAACCACTTGGCGAAAGCGTCCGCGAATCTGCCCTGCTGTGCGCGCTCGCGCCGCCTGCTGGCGGCGATCAGCCAGAACTCCTTGTCCGCGTTCGCGCTGCCCGGTTGCAGCATGGCCTGTGCGGCGCCCTCGATCCCGTTCTGGGAGTAGCACGCGTCCACGATCAGAATGACCTGTCTGAGGCTTTTGCGTTCGTTGAGGACGTCCAGGAAAAGGCGTGGTTGCAGAGCCGAGATTCGCGATTGGCCTGACGTCACGAGCGCATAAGGCGGGCTTGCCCTGCCGTGGCCGGTGCAGTAGATGACGAGTGTTTCGTTCGAACCCGAGGACGGCTGGTTCGCCCATCCGTCCAGTTCCGAGAGAAGGTCGTCGTGGCAGTGCTCGTCACTGTCGAAAGGAAAGAGTTCCTCCAGTCCCAGTGATGCCAACGCGGCGCGCATTGTGCGAAGTTCGTGTGGGACCTTGGTGAGGTTCTTGAGATCGGTGACGTGATCGTAGTTCGCGACGCCGGACAGACAGAAGTACGCACCGGTCACGACAGCGCCTTGTCAATGCGTTTGGAGGTCCAGACGTTGTCCAGGTACTGGAGAGCCGAATGCGGATTGGGGAGCCGGTTGGTGCACGGCAGGTCCTCGATGTCCGGGTGGAACAGTGGTGCCAGGTCCTTCACGAGGGCGACCGGGTCCAAGCCGGCGGCGATGTTCGTCCAGGTACGTGCTCCGTCGGGCCAGCGCGAGCGGTCCATCGGCTGGTGCAACTGCTTGCGGATGGTCTCGTACCCGAGTGGTGAGCCGATCGTGATCAGCGCCGGCGGCTCGTCAGGCCGGTTGCGCTGCAACCAGTCGTAGGCGATGACCGAGCCGAGCGAGTGACCGATGACGACTTGCGGACGGGTCTCCATGGCGTTGCTGACCTCGGCGTGCACCAGCCTGCGGAATTCGTCGTCTTCCAGGTAACGGCGAACCTGCTTGATGAAACCGACGAGTCTCGACATCACGCCTTCGGCCAGGTCGCAGTTGACCAGCCGGATGAGGGCGTCCCGACCGCCCTTGTGCCCATCGGTCTCGTCCGGCAGCGTCGCCGCCATCGCCTCGGCGAACTCGGTTTCGAATCCCTCGTCGAGATCGGCCTCGGTGTAGTGGGGGTCGTCGCTCGCCTTGCCGTCGTTGTACTCGTGGCCGTAGAAGGCGCTCTCGAACGTGAGAGTGTCGGTGTGCGCACTGCGGACGTTCTTCAAGCCCCTGGTGATCGCAGCAAGCCACTCCTCGTGCATTTGCGCGCGCGCAGATCGGTTATTCCAGATGCCGTGGATACCGACGATGTGAGCCATGCGTCCCCTCGATGCTGACGCGCGGCGAGCCTCTTGCTCACGCCACGTACACAGCTATTCGATGCAGGGAGTGGTGATCGTTACACCTGCAGAACAGACAGGACAATCACAAACGGCTGACTGCAAGCGGGAACAGCTTCGCGAACGACCGTTGGAACAAGGAGTGCACTATCGCCTCGGCGATGGCCGCCGACCACGACTGACCTGGTGACTGGCTGCGCGTCGGCCGTGGCGAAGGCGTCGTCCAGCCGTGCGCCGGGGAGTGTCGCGGAGGTGATCTCCAGCAGGTCCGGGGCCGCCTTGATCATGTCGGGACCTGCAACGCGAAGGGCGGATGCTCGGCGTGAGCATCCGCCCTTTCGGCGTTGTCCGTGTCCAAGCACGAAGTCGCGCACTATTCGCCCGCGTGGTCCGCACAGGCCTGTCACAGAGTGATGAGGACCTTGCCTTGGGTGTGACCGCCCTGGACGTAGGTGTGTGCGTCGGTGGCCTTCTCCAGCGGGTAGCCGGCCTGCACCCGCGGGGTGTAAGCCCTGGCCTCCCCGAGCCGGAAGGCGTCCGCGAGGTTGACGGCGGCGTTCGTGTTGCCCGCGATGATCGCGACGCCGAGGGCGGCGGCGCCGAAGTCGGCCACGGTCACGACGCGAGAGGCGTCGCCGACGAGGGCGACGATGTCGGCGAGCGAGCCGGAGCCGGCGGTGTCCAGCGCGGCGTCGACCCCGGCCGGGGCGACCGCGGTGACCCGCTCGGCCAGGCCTTCGCCGTAGGTGACGGGTGTCGCGCCGAGTTCGCGGAGGAAGTCGTGGTTGGCCTTGCTCGCGGTGCCGATCACCGTGGCGCCGCGGGCGGCGGCGATCTGCACCGCGGCGGAACCGACACCGCCGGCGGCACCCTCGACGAGCACGGTCTTGCCGGCGAGGTCACCGAGGGCGTTGAGGGCGGCGATGGCGGTGGCGGAGACGAGGCCCGCCGCGGCGGCCTGCTCCACCGTCCAGGTGCTGGGCACGGGAGCCCAGGCGGCGAGCACCGCGTGTTCAGCGGTGGTGCCCTGCCCCAGGCCGAACACCCGGTCACCGGACTTGACACCGGTGACGCCCTCGCCGATCTCGTCGACGACGCCGGTCGCGTCGCTCCCGGTGATGGCGGGGAACGTGGTCGGCATGATCTCGGACATGTAGCCGGCCCGGATCTTCCAGTCGATCGGGTTCACACTTGCGGCCTGGACCCTGATCCGGATCTCTCCGGGCCCGGCGTGCGGAGCGGGGGCGTCCTCGACGGTGAGGACGTGCGGGTCGCCGAACTCGTGGAAACGAACTGCACGCATGGCGGTCTGCCTTTCGGCCGAAGGGATTCCCCCCAGCTGGGCGGCAACCAGTGTGACCCCGGACGCGACTTCCGGCGCGTCAGCCGAGGTCAGTACGTGCCGCAGCCGGCAATCCATCTCGGTTCGCGTGCCACGACCGTGGAGAGGAAGGGCCGGTCCGTGCACGGGCGCCGCCCGGCCGCGAGGATGTCCGCTCTGAGCTCCTGGAGGTAAAGGGCGCCGGGCATCAAGTCCACGAGCTCCCCCTGGCAGTGCGAGCACCTCGTGCTGTGTTGCCGGAACTCTTGGGTCTCCTCGGCGGTGAGCAGGCCGAGGAGGTAGCTGCCGGCGGACAAAGCGTGCGGACAGGCGTCGGTCACGGGCTCCTCCACTTCTGGGCGGCGGAAAAGGGTGGACGAGCGGCGGCGTGGGGCACAGGCCGCCGCCCGTCCGGAACGGGCGACCCGGTGAGGGGGCAGTCAGGTCGCCCGGATGTCGTGGCGCGTCAGCGGTTCGAGCGAGTGGGTTTGCCAGGCGCGTGGTCGGACTTGCCGGGCTTCTCGCCGAGCAGGTCGGCGCAGAAGCCGGGCACCCGTTCGGCGCCGCCCGCGGCCGTGATCAAGGCGCTGAACGCCGGGTTGTCGTGCGACTTGCCGTGTTCCGAGCCCGCGCCCGCCGTGTAGGCCTGGCACAGGCCCTTGAGCGACGGTGAGGGAGAGGCGCTGTTGTCCGGCTTCTGCTCCGGCCCCTTCGGCTTCGCGGCCGTGGTGGTGGCGGACGTCGTGCTGACGACGTTCGTACCGGCGGGCATGGTCGGTTCCTCGCGCTGCTGACCGGGCAGCGTGCCCGCCGCGGCGGCCAGCGCGATGCCGCCGGCGGCCAGCACCGTGACACCGGCGATCTTCACAGCGAGCAGGTTCGCCAGTGCGGCCTTGAGCATCCGGGGTCTCCATCGCTGAGGGGCGGTAGCGAGACGAGCGTCGCGGAACGCCGCCATGGCGGCCTGCTCACCGGCCAGCTCCTGGTCGCGGGCAGGCGCACCCGCCGCCGCGAGCAGGTCGCTCAGCCGGTCGCGTCCGGCGACCGGCTGCCGTCCGGGCGCGTTGCGCAGCAGCTGCTCCGCGGTGCGCCGGTCGATGCGACGGGAACGGTGGGTGCTCATCTCATGTCCTTCAGCGTCAGGGCCCGGTTTTTTGTCACTCCGACGATGTCGGCCCTGGTGGGGGCGTTGTAGCGAGGTGCTCGGCCAGCGCCCGCAGGCCACGGTGCGCCGCGGTGCGCACGGCACCGGCCCGCTTGCCGAGCACCTTGGCCGCGGCCTTCGCGTCCAGCCCGACGACCACCCGCAACAGCACGGCCTCGGCCTGGTCCCGCGGCAGCCTGGCGATCATGGCCAGCGCGGCGTCGGTCGCCGCGGAGTCCAGCGCCGCCTGAGCCGTGTCCTCCGGCCCAGCGGGCTCGGCGACGTCCTCGACGGTCCCGTGCACGACCGGCCGGCGCTGCTGACGGCGGAGGTGGTCCATCGCGCGGTTGCGGGCGATCGTGGTCGCCCAGCCGCGGAACCCGTCGAGGTCCCCGCGGAACGATCCCAGGTCCCGCGCGATCTGCAGCCAGGCATCGGACGCCACGTCCTCGGCATCGGCTCCGACCAGCACCTGGAGGTACCGCAGCAGCTTCGGCTGGATGTCCCGGTAGAGGGCGCGGAAGGCGTCCTCGTCACCTCGGCGCGCTGCCGCGAGGACCGTTTCCCCGGAGGAGTTTCCTGGGCTCGCGCGGCGCATCGACCACGCGACACCGGGGATCTCACCGCTGTCGCCGAACCTCGCCGCACTCTGCACGCGCGGCATCCTGAACGACTATTCGTCTCATGCCAAGTCTGCGCTGTCCGGGTGGAGGCGTGCACGTCCACTGTGGATCGTCCGCTCCGCGCAGGTCAGCGGGTGCACTCGGATCGAGCGGACGTACGACAAAGCAAATGAGGCCACCTTGTCGGTGACCTCATTTGCTTGATCATCTTCAGTGTCCGAGGGGGGACTTGAACCCCCACGCCCTTTCGGGCACTAGCACCTCAAGCTAGCGCGTCTGCCATTCCGCCACCCAGACTGATGTGAACAGAATACAGGGCGTCCGGAGGGGCCTGAACGCGGGGCTACGATCGGCCCCGTGAAGGTGATCGTCGAGGCTGATGGCGGCTCCCGGGGCAACCCCGGTCCGGCCGGGTACGGCGCGGTCGTGCGCGACAAGCTCAGCGGTGAGACGCTGGCCGAGCGCAAGGGTTTCATCGGCGTCGCCACCAACAACGTGGCCGAGTACCAGGGGCTCATCGCCGGGCTCAGGGCGGCCAGGGAGCTGAACGCCGAGACCGTCGACGTGCGGATGGACTCCAAGCTCGTCGTCGAGCAGATGTCCGGGCGCTGGAAGATCAAGCACCCCTCGATGCAGCCCCTCGCCAGGGAGGCGCAGGAGGTCGCGCGCGACTTCCAGAAGATCACGTACGAGTGGATCCCGCGTGAGCGCAACCGGCAGGCGGACAGGCTCGCGAACGAGGCCATGGACGACGAGGCCAAACCCCAAGCGAACCAGGAGCCCCAAGAGGCCGAAGGTGCCAAGCAGCCGCACTGGAGTGGTGCGGCGGGCGAGCCCACGCGGCTGATCCTGCTGCGGCACGGGCAGACGAAGCTGTCGGTCGACCGGCGTTACTCGGGGCGGGGCGACCACCCGCTGACGGACCTCGGGCTGGAGCAGGCAGAGAAGGCCGCGGCGCGACTGTCCAAGATGGACGGCATCGCGGGCGTCATCTCGTCACCGCTGCAGAGGGCGCAGCAGACCGCCCGGAAACTCGCGGACAAGATCGGGCTCGAGGTCGTCACGCACCAAGGGCTCATCGAGACGGACTTCGGCGCGTGGGAGGGGCTGACGTTCGCCGAGGCGAGCAAGCAGGACCCCGAGGTGCACCGCAGGTGGCTGGGCGACACGTCCGTGAAGCCGCCGAACGGCGAGAGCTTCGACGAGGTGCACGCGCGGGTTCGCAAGGCGCGCACGGACATCATCGCGCGGTACGGCGGCAAGACGCTGGTGCTGGTCAGCCACGTCACGCCGATCAAGACGTTGCTCCGCCAGGCGCTGGACGTCGGGCCGCAGTTCCTGTTCCGGATGCACCTCGACCTGACCGGGGTGTCGATCGCCGAGTTCTACCCGGACGGGCACGCGTCGGTGAAGCTCGTCAACGACACCTCGCACCTCGGCTGAGGTCAGCGCGATGTGGAGCGGTCTCACCATCGGTCTTCCCCGGAGCAGCGTCCCAGGGAGGAGCAAGTGTCAGCTGACCTTGCGCAGCCGAGGCGTCAGCGCCGTGGTGAACCGGTCGGTCGCGGCTTCCAGAGCCGCAGCCGAGGAAGGTGTGCCGACGTTCTGGTCCAGCACGAACTCACCGCACACGACCTGGTCCGCGCCCTTGGCCGCGAGCAACGGGTGCAGCGCGTAGTCCATCGCCACCAGGAAGCCCTGGCTGCCGCCCGTCGCCAGCGGCAGCACCGCACGCCCGCGCAACGCCTTCTTCGGCAGCAGGTCGAGCAGCGCCTTCACCAGCCCGCTGTACGCCGCGCGGTACACCGGCGAGGCGACCACGAGGCCGTCCGCGGCCAGCACGCCGCTCACGGCCGCGGCGATCTCCGGGTCCCGCAGGTCCTCGGTGAGCAGCGACAACGTGGGCAGGGAGCGCACGTCGAGCAACGACACGCGGTGCCCGGCGGCCCGCAGCTGTTCCTCCACGAACGACACGACGACACCGGTCGGCGCGGAGTGGGACGGTGCACCGGAGATGATCAGCAGATCGGACATGACAAGGCACTCCCTGAGTTCGCGGCTACGAAGAACGCACTCAGAGGCGGCAACACAGGCTTGCTGCCACGCGGCCGTAGTCGACGTGGCGACGTCGTGTCATGGCTGAAGTCAACCAACGTCCGCACCGGTGGACAACCGGTTCCAGCGGCTGGGATATCCTCGGAGAGCGGATGAGTCGGCAGGGCGGCCGCGGCAGGAGACTGTCGAGGAAAGTCCGGACTCCACAGGGCAGGGTGGTTGTTAACGGCAACCAGGGGCGACCCTCGGGACAGTGCCACAGAGAACAGACCGCCGAGGCGAAAGCCGCGGTAAGGGTGAAACGGTGGTGTAAGAGACCACCAGCGCCCCAGGTGACTGGGGCGGCTAGGTAAACCCCACCCGGAGCAAGGCCAAGAGGGCACCGGATCGCAAGTGAAGGTGCTGCGCGAGCGTTCGAGGGCTGCCCGCCCGATGCTCGCGGGTAGGCCGCTAGAGCCTGTCGGCAACGGCAGGCCCAGATGGATGGCCGCCGACTGGGACCTCGGTCCCATGAACAGGATCCGGCTTACATGCCGGCTCATCCGCCTGTATGCATGAAGTCATGCTCTCGCATCTGGAATGCGCCCGCTGCGGCCGCGAACACGACGCCGACGCGGTCCAGAACCTCTGCCACGAGTGCGCCTCGCCGTTGCTGGCCCGCTACGACCTCACGCGCGTAGCCCGCCCGACGACCGAGAACTCGCTGTGGCGCTATCGCGACGTCCTCCCGGTCCGCGACCCGGACCCGGCGTTCAGCCTCGGCGAGGGCATGACGCCGCTCGTGCCGTTGCCCGCGCTGAGCCGGGCGCTGGACGCGACCGTGCTGATGAAGGACGAGTCGCTCATCCCGACCGGCTCCTTCAAGGCCCGAGGCGCGGCCGTCGGCGTGGCGAGGGCGAAGGAGCTCGGCATCGAGGGCATCAAGATGCCGACCAACGGCAACGCGGGCGCGGCCTGGGCCCTGTACGCGGCCCGCGCCGGCATCCGCAGCGTCATCGCGATGCCCGAGGACGCCCCGCTGATCACCCGCGAGGAGGTCGAGGCGAGCGGCGCCGAACTGCGGATCGTGCCGGGCACCATCGCCGACGCCGGCAAGGCCATCGCGGACGTCGACCTCTTCGACGCCTCCACGCTCCGCGAGCCGTACCGCATCGAGGGCAAGAAGACGATGGGCTACGAGATCGTCGAGCAGCTCGGCTGGCGCGTCCCCGACGTGATCGTCTACCCGACCGGCGGCGGGGTCGGTCTGATCGGGATTCACAAGGCACTGCTGGAGATGCGCGAGCTCGGCTGGATCTCCGGCGACCTGCCGCGGCTCGTCGCCGTCCAGTCCACCGGGTGCGCGCCGATCGTCCGGGCGTTCGAGGCGGGGGAGGCGGAATCGGCCTTCTGGCACGATGCCTACACCAGCGCGTTCGGCATCAACGTGCCGAAACCGCTGGGGGACTTCATCATCCTGCGGGCCATCAGGGAGACCGGCGGTACGGCACTGGCGGTGACCGACGAGCAGATCGCCGCCGACCGCGCCGAATGCGCCCGTCTCGAAGGCGTGTTCCTCTGCCCGGAAGGTGCCGCGACGATCAGTGCGGTCCGGGCGTTGCGCGAGGACGGCTGGCTTTCGGCGGACGACGAAGTGGTCGTGCTGAACACCGGAGCGGGCATCAAGTACCCAACTGTCCGCCTCTAGATCCCGCACTGCCCCAAGGGTGTTACAGAATTTCGGCCGTTCGAGTGGCGCGCCCGCCGGAACTGGCCACCCTCGGTATCACCGCGAACGACGCCAGATCCTCCTGTCAGACGGCCGGCCCCTGCAGCCGGCCGTCCCCAAGGGAGGGAAGAGACATGCAACGCAAGCTGACGGTGGTGCTGGCCCTGTCCAGCCTCGTCACCGCTGGAGCCGTCGGGGTCGCGACCGCGGACACCGCGGAGTTACCCGTCTACGGCGTGAAGAGCTCCGGTCTCGACCAGGAGCAGGCGCAGAAGCTGCAACGGGCGTTCGGCCTCAAGGACGTCCAGAGATCCGAGTCCGGCGCGGTGTCCTTCGCGGACGAGCAGCGCTACCAGTACCTGCCCACCGTCGACAAAGGACAGGGCAGGCCGGACGAGGACGGCAACGCCACCACACAGACCGCTCTCGACACCGAGGCGATCAAGCGCATCAAGACCATCCCCGTCGAAGAGGCCGCCAAGCGCGCGCAGGAAGGCCTGAGGGCAGCGGGTGTGCTGCCGGGCAACGCAACGCCCAGCGCGCAGCACACGACGTTCGAGCTATCAGACGTCAACGGGCGCAACGCACTCACGGCGAACCTCGACACGAGCGTCTCGTACACGTTCCAGCTCGACGGTCTTCCGCTGGAGGGCGAGGGCGCGAACATCCGCGTCTCGTTCGACGCGCAGGGCGTGACGGCCGTCAGCCACGCGGCCCGTACCTACGACAAGGCCGGCACGGTCAAGGTGAACGACCTCGCGTACGGCGCCGAGCTGTGCCAGAAGTACCTGGGCGCCTCGGTCAAGCCCGAGGTGAGCTACGTCTACGTGGCCCCGCCGCTGGAGGACAAGGTCGACAGGATCGAGCCTTCGTTCCGCTGCGCCGGTCGCAACGACGACGGTGGCGCACCGCAGGCCATCACCCTGCCCGCCGCGGTCGGCGCCGAGCTGCCGCAGCCGGGACCGGGCCAGGAGCCCCGCCCGGACACCCAGTTGGGGAGCCAGGGGATCGGTACCCAGGTCGGCAGCGAGGGGACCGGCAACTGCTCCGGCCTGCCGAACACCGCCGCCAACATCGGCACGTTCAACACCGAGGCGAGCAACCACGGCATCACCCGCGACTTCAGCTGGCTCGACGGCAACGCGTGGGAGAGCGACTTCAAGGACCCGATGTTCGCCGGCGGTGACGACACGAACTGGGCCGACGACGTCGACCTCACCTACTGGCAGGGCCACGGCTCCGGCACCGGCTTCTACTTCACCGGCTGCTCCAACCACACCGACAACAAGCTCGCGAACACCGACGCGCGCTGGGGTCAGAACGACGTCGAGTGGATGAGCCTGTTCACCTGCCTCGTCCTCGAGGACAGCACCGGCGGCCAGAGCTGGGCGCAGCGCTGGGGCCAGGCCTTCCGCGGCCTGCACCAGATCAACAGCTTCACGACCGTCAGCTACAACTCGGCCAACCACGGCGGCAAGTTCGGTCACTACATGTGGCGCTCGCCGTTCCTGTGGTGGAACAACCCGATGAAGGTCCGCGACGCGTGGGCGCAGGCCAGCATCGACACCCAGCCGGCGTCCGTCCGCTGGGCGAGCATGGGCCCCGTCACCTCGACGGGTGCGCTCGGCAACTACAACGACTACTTCTGGGGCAAGGGCTCCGTCGGCTCCGACTACGCCTCGACCGGCCTGTTCTGGCGGATCTCCGGCGCCTCCTAGCAGCAGCCGAACCCTCGACGAAGCCCGGTGACCTCGCGGTCGCCGGGCTTCACCGGTTCGCCGGGCGCCCCGAAGGCATCCGCAGCACCGGCCGGAACGGCTCCCCGTCGTTGTAGAGATCCTCCAACTCGGTGACGTAGGCCAGCACCGCGGGATTCACGATGTCGGCCAGCGATCGCACCCCGGCCTGGGGCTCGTAGGAGGCGAGGTAGGTCGCCGCCGCACGTGCCCGCTCCAGCACCGACCTGTCGAAGTTGATCGTCCTTTGGACCCGGCGCCGGGATTGCGTGCTCTGCCCGGTAGGCTCGTCCACGCCTGGAGCACTAGGGGAGGCTGTGATTCCGTCCACACTTCCGTCCGGCACGAGGTCAGGTTCGAGCATGGGCGAATCTCCTCGGAGTCGTCGCTCCGGACCACGCCCGCAGTGCTGGTCGAACGGGTCGCGAACCGGCCGGTCAGCGCATTCACATGGTTGTACACGTGCGCATGTTTAAGACGCACGCACTGTGGGTGACCAGGGCGTTCGCAGTCGGGTGAACCTTGCCAGCGACGGAGAGAATCTCGAGCCCGGTGTTCCCCACTGACGTCTCCTCAGTGATGATGTGTCGGCCAGATTAGACGTAATTCCTCCCAGGGGGAACGGCCAGATGATCTACACCCCGCAGCAACAGCCCCACACGTCGTGACGAACTCGTGTTCTACTCGTAGCGCAAGCCCCAGCGCACTCTGGAGTAAGAAATGACCGCCATGGACCTGGTGACACTCGCTCAGCAGCAGCCGACGGTGCCGGGCACAAGCAACGTCCGTGACTGGATCCTGGGCAACATCGTTCCACTGCTGCTGCTGACGGTCGCACTCCTGCTGCTCTGGCTCGGCGGAGGCAAAGGCGACAACGCGGGCGTCATGCGCCGCCTCGGTGGTGTGATCGTCGCACTGGCCATCATCGGTCTCGCGGTCACGACAGACGCGGGGGCGAACATCGGCAAGTGGCTCGCCGGCTTGTTCGTCGGAGGCTGATCCGTGCGGGTCCGCACCGACGACGAGGTCTACCGGGTCGACGCCGTCTGGCTCGGTCCGCCCAAAGCGACTTTTCCCTGGCGCGCGCGATACGTCGCGTGGGGCGTCGGGATCGTCGTCTTCCTCGTCGTACTCACGATCGAGCGCCAGATGGGCATCGGGTTCGGGTTCTTCTCGACCGCGTGGGCCCTCGTCGCGACGATCATCCTCACCCGGTTCATCACCCAGCGGATCAGCCATGAACGGCCCCTCACGGCCGTCATGTCGATGTGGGTCCGCGAGCTCACCGCACCTCGAGAGCGCACGGCCAGCACCGGCGGGGCGGCCAGCGCCGCCCGGATCCGGGTCAGTCCGCAGCGGCCTCGTCCCAAGTTGACCAAGAAACAACAACGACGGGCGAGACAGCAGGCCCAGCCCCGCCGGACGTCAGACAGCCGTAAGAAGGAGGTTCGCGGTGTTCGGACGCCGGCGAGACCGTGACCGTCGCTCCGCCCAGCACATCGCCCAGCACGCCGCGGCCGACCCCCGCGACCGCGACCGGGCCGCCTATTCGAAGCGTGGCCGCCGCCTGCCCGGCGAGCAGGCCGTGCCGAGCTACACGCCGTCGATCTCCGCCAGGAGCATCGACGGTCACCTGCTGCGCACCGGCCAGGAGGTCTACGCCTGGTACCGGCTCGCGCCGCAGCGCTGGTCGTTCCGCAGCGACTCGCAGCGCCAGGACCTGATCGCCGCCATCGCCGGGCAGTACGCCGAGCTGCAGGGCCGCTGGATGCACCTGCGGGTGACCACGCGGCCGTACCCCATCCGCATGTGGGCCGAGGCGCACGTGCACAACGCCGTCAAGCGCCTGCCGGACACCCCCGGCACGCTGTCGTTCGACGACTACATGGTCGGCGAGCAGCAGCAGCTCATGGGTCGCTCGATGGCGGAGAAAGAGGTCTACCTGGGCGTTCAGGTGCAGACCCGCAACATGATGGACCGCGCGGTCGAACGCGCGGCCCCCGTGCTGCGCAAGGTCTTCCCGGACGCCGTCGACGCCGAGCTCGTGGCGCTCGACTCCGAGGTCGAGCACCTCGACCAGGTCATCGGGTCCGCCGGTCTCGAAGGGCGTCCCGCGACGGCCGAGGAGATGTCCTGGCTGATGCACAGGTCGTGCTCGCTGGGCCTGCCCGCGCCGCGCAACATGCCCGCCGTGCCCGGTGCCGCGTGGGAACCGGAGGACCTGGCGTCGTTCACCGACGCCGCGGACTTCCACCAGGAGCCCTACTCGCCGACGGTGACCGTGCGCGGCCGCACCGGCTCCAACGCGGGCATCAAGCGGCACGTCGCGGTCCTGACGGTCGGCCTCATGCACGGCCTGCAGATCCCCGAGGTCGACGACCCGTGGGTGCAGCGCGCGGACCGGCTGCCGGCCTCCGTCGAGTGGTCCGCCCGCATCTACGTGCGCAAACCCGAAGAGGTCTCGGGTGAGCTGTCGCGGCAGATGAGCAAGGTCCGCTCGCAGGTCCGCCACTACACCGACGAGCACGAGCTGGAACCGCCGCAGTCGCTGGCCCGCCAGGCCGGCCGCGTGCTGGAGATCGACGACGAGATGACGTCGGGCTTCACCGCGCTCGGCACCCGGGTCCGCTCGTGGTGGCGCCTCGCCGTCTCCGGCCCGACCGAGCGCGAGGCCCTGCGCCTGGCCCAGTCGCTGCTGGAGCTGTACAAGCCGAAGGTCGCGATCGAGCACCCCGAGGCCCAGTACGCGATCGCCCGCGAGTTCATCCCGGGCGAGCCGCTGTCCAGCGGCGCGTACCTGCGGCGCGGCAGCGTGCTGTGGGCAGCGTCCGCCGTCCCCACGGCCACGGCCGAGGTCGGCGACCGGCGCGGAATCCTGCTGGGCGAGACCGTCACGGCCACCCGCCGCCCGGTCGCGTGGGACCCGTGGATGGCGCAGGAGCTCCGTGACGCATCGGGCCTGACGGCGATGGTCGCGGGCCTGGGTGCCGGCAAGTCGTTCCTCGGCGGCGGCATGGTCTACAAGACCCTGCGGGCCGGCGCGCACTGGACGCTGCTCGACCCGTCCGGTCCGCTGTCCGCGCTGTGCGAACTGCCGGAGCTGCGGCCCTACGCGCGTCCGATCAACCTGCTCAACGCCCAGCCCGGCATCCTCAACCCGTACCGGGTGGTCGCCGAGCCGCTGATCGAGCACTTCCTCGACGAGGACGACCCGGAACGGGCCTGGCGCCGGGAGAAGGCCCTCGCGGCCGCCACCCGCCGCCGTCTGGTGCTGGACGTGCTCACCGGCCTGCTGCCGTACGAGGTCGCGCGCCTGCCGCAGACGCGCATCGTGCTGCTGCGTGCGGTCCGCACGGTCGGTGGCCGCTTCGACGCCCACCCCGGTCTCGTCTTCGAGGCGCTGCGCCGGGACGCGTCCGAGCACCACGAGCACGCCGTCGTCGTCGCGGACTTCCTCGACGAGATGCGCGAGCGCATGTCGTTGCTGATCCCCGAGGAGAACCTCGACCCGTACAACGAGGTGCGCGACGACCGCCTCACCGTCCTCACCATGGCGGGCCTCAACCTGCCCAAGGACGGCGTCGGCCGCGAGCACTGGACGGACGCGGAGTCGCTCGGCGTCGAGATGCTGAACCTCGCAGCCTGGCTCACCCAGCGCTCGATCTACGAGAAGCCGAAGGACCAGCGCAAGGGCGTCTGGATCGACGAGGCGTTCTTCCTCTCCGAGGTCCCGACCGGCCGCGTGCTGATGAACCGCTTCGCGCGTGACTCGCGAAAGTGGAACGTCCGCGTGCTGCTGTCGTCGCAGATCCCCGCCGACTTCCTGAAGATCCAGGGCTTCGTGACGCTGCTCGACTCGGTCTTCGTCGGGCGGCTCGACGACGACTCGGCGCAGGCGGACGCGCTGCGGCTGCTCAAGGTGCCGATCGGCGCCGGGTACGAGCAGGTCATCGCCTCGCTCGGCCGCCGCCCCGGTGGCGAGCGCAACGCGACCGAACGCGACCGCGCGCCGCGGCAGTTCATCTTCGGCGACGGCGCCGGTGGCGTGGAGCGGATCCGCATCGACTTCAGCGGCCCGCACCTGGAACACCTGCGCAACGCCCTCGACACGACCCCCGATGCCAAGCGCGACAACGGCAAGGGCGAACTCGTGCCGACGGACGACGAGGCCCCGATGTCGCCCGCCTACGTGCCCGACGAGATCGACGACGAACTGGCGGCGGACATGGAACTAGGCCTGACGGAGGAAGAGGCCCAGCTGGTGGGCCACGGTGACGGCACCAACCGCCACCGGGACGGCGGCGCATGACGGCGCTGACGATCGTGCTCGCGATCGCCGCCTTGCTCTGGGCAAGGCGGCGGTTCGCGCTGCGCGCGTCAGCACGCACCAGGTCGGTCGGCCTCGTCGCGGCCATCCTGGCGTTGCAGGTGGTCATGGGTGCCCCGATGGCGCACGCCCAATCCTGTGGCGAGGCACCGAACCCGGAACGGCCCGGCGCCGGCATGGTCGGCGCGCTCGACCCGCCCGTCGGCAACGGCCTGCCCGGCTCGCCGTACCTCGACTACGGCTACGCGGGCATGGTCTGGCACAACTACCAGGCCAAGTGCGGTGTCCTGCCGGACGCCAACGCCACGCTCGACACGTGGGCGGGCAACGAGCTCTTCAGCATCGGCAAGAACATCGTCGGTGCCACGAACGCGTTGCACTACACGGTGATGGGCCGCGGTCTGCTGGTTCCGCTGGACGACGCCGTGAAGAACGGCGTGCAGAAGGTCTACGACAACGTCTACCTGCGCTGGTTCGGCCTGGTGGCGTTGCTCCTCGCGATCCTGATGTTCCGGCAGATCTGGACCGGCGACTTCGCCGCGATCTCCAAACGCGGGCTCTGGGCGCTCGCGGCCATGTGGCTGGCAACGTCCACATTGGCCTTGCCGCAGTTCTACAACCTCCTCGACAACACACTGGTCTCCAAGACCTCGGAGATCCAGGCGGGGTTCATCGAGGCGCCTGAAGAACAAGGCACGCTCCACGTACTACCGACGAAACTGCACGACGCCGTCGTCTACCAGAGCTGGCTGCGCGGCGCGTTCGGCACGCCCGAGGCACCGCAGGCCGCCGAGTACGGCCCGCGGATCCTCAAGGCGCAGGCGTGGACCACGGCCGAGATCGCCGAGGGCAAGGACGCCGACCAGGCCGCCCTGGACGCCAAGAAGGCCGAGTGGAAGGCCCTCGAAGCCCAGCTCGGTACCGCCAAGGGCTACTTCGACGGTGTCGACGGCAGCCGCACCGGCGCCGGTTTCCTGGCTCTGCTGCAGTCCATCGCGTTCTCGCTGTTCCAGCTGTTCGCGAAGGCCGCGGTGCTGCTCGCCCAGCTGCTGCTGCGCATCCTGACGCTCGCCGGGCCGCTGATCGGCCTGGTCGCGTTGCTGCACCACGACCTGCTGCGCAAGGTCGCGCGCGCGGCCGCCGTGACGATCTTCAACGTGCTGATCCTCGCGGTCCTCGCGGGTGTGCACGCGTTGCTGCTGCAGGCGATCTTCAACGCGACCGGGCTCTCGTTGCTGACGCGCACGTTGCTCGGCCTGATGCTGACACTCGTGTGCTTCGTGATCGGCAAACCGTTGCGCCGCATGTGGCAGATGGTCGAGATGTCCGTCGGCTCGGCGAGCAACGTCCTGCCGATGAGCGGCGGCGTCTGGTCGAAGATGACGGGCCGCAAGAAGCAGGCGGGCCCGACGCCGCAGGACGAGTTCTGGGAGTCCGTGCGGGAGAACGAGACCGACGGCGACGAGGTGCCGCAGCGCGGCCGCGGCCGGGTGCGCCCGGAGGCGTCCAACCCGGTCATGGCGACGGCGCAGCGGCTCGACCGCGACTCCGTGCCGGGCCAGATCGTCAGCGGTGGCGACTCCTCGTCGGTGCGGGCGGGCGCGCTGCCCGCGGGATCGGGTCCGGCGGCGTTGCCGGCCGCCCGGTCGCGCGTGGTGGACAGCCCCACGGTCACCGACAGGCAGTGGGACAGGGTCGACGACGCGGTGCTCGTGCCGTCGCGGTCGGGCGCCTACTCCGCGCCGGTGCAGGAACCTCGCAGAGCAGAGACAGAAGTGGTGGCAGGGCGTCCAGTGCACGTGATCTACCGGCCGTCGCGCGGCTTCGAAGTCAGGGACAACTGAAGGGAGGCGTAGGTGCCGATCCGTACCAACCGCGGCCGCGCCGCGGTCTACCGCAGGCTGTGGGGATGGCCGCTGCGTTCCCCGCGGCACCTGGCCGCCTCGATCATCATCTTCGTGGCACTCGTCGTCGCGCTCGGTGTGATCATCCCGAGGGTGCTCGACCGCAAGCCCGTGGATCCGTCGGCGGCCGGTCAGCCGTCGACGTCGTCGCAGGGCACCCAGGTCGGCCAGCTGCCGGGCAGCGGTGCCTCGCTGCCGACCAAGCTGCCGCCGCCGAGCAACTCCGCGAAGGCGGCGCCACCTGCCGCCGACGCGCAGCTGATCGCCGAGCTGTGGGCCGAGACCTGGGTCAAGCCGCCGCCGAACAACGACGTCAACAAGTGGCTCAAGCAGCTCGAGGAGTACACGACCCCCGAGTTCCTCGCTCAGATGGCCACGATCGACCCGCGGAACGTGCCGGACAAGCTCACCGACAAGGTCAAGGCGGTGAAGTCGACGACGTCGTCGATCGACTTCGAGGTCCCCACGGACCTCGGCAAGGTGCGCATCACGCTGGTCAAGGCACCGGACGGCAAGTGGCGAGTGAACAGCTACACGAAGGTGGACTGAGCCATGCGCGTGATGTTGCTGATCGGGGCGCTGGCGATGATCGTAGTGATCGCGGTCACGACGTCAGGCGTGTCGCAGGTCGTCAGCAATTCCACGAACCCCGCTGCCGGCGCGAACATGATGCGGCTGAGCTGCAACGCGGCCATCGGCCCGTGGGACTCGGGCAACGGTGACAAGGGCCGCCACGACGCGTCGCGCCTCAACGAGGAGCAGCGCAACATCGTCGCGCGCATCATCTCCATCGGCCAGGAGCGCAAGCTGCCCCCGCTCGCGTGGCAGATCGCGATCCAGGCCGGCATGACCGAGTCGGGCCTGCGCCCGCTGGACTACGGCGACCGCGACTCGCTCGGCATCTTCCAGATGCGTCCGTCGATGGGCTGGGGCACCGAGGCCCAGGTGATCGACCCGACGTACGCGATCAACAAGTTCTACGACGTGCTGCTCAAGGTGCCGGACTGGGAGAACAGGCGTCCCGGTGACTCGGCGCAGGCGGTGGAGCGGTCGGCGTACCCGGACCGGTACCACAACTGGGAGTCCATGGCGGCGTTCCTGCTCGGCGAGCTGGGCGCGATCACCGACCCGGCGGGCTGCGGCTCGGGCGCGGGGGAGTTCCTGCTGGCGTCGAACGCGGCGGGCATCGCGATCGGGTTCACCAAGGAACAGCTGGGCGAGCCGTACCTGTGGGGCGGCAACGGCCCGGACGCGTGGGACTGCTCCGGCATCCTGGTGAAGGCGTTCGGCGCGGCCGGTGTGAGCATCCCGCGCGTCGCGAACGACCAGTACGAGAAGGGCGGCGCCCACCTCCCGGTGCGCGACGCCCAGGCAGGCGACCTGATCTTCTGGGCGACCGACACGTCGAATCCCCGTACGGTGCACCACGTGGCCATGTACCTCGGTGGCGACGAGTACATCCACGCCCCCCAGACGGGTGATGTCGTGAAGATCAGCAAGGTCAACTGGGACTATTACGAGTTGATGCCGCTGGCCGTCCGGCCGGGCGTGTAGATCGCGGGGAGGCGCTCCATGTTCAACCACGACCCCATCCCGAGGCCCTCCGGACCGCCCGCGTCGAGCACACCAGTGCGTGACTACATGGCGGCCGGAGCACCGGGGGTCTCTGCCGACTACGTGGTGATCCCACGGGCTCTGGCCGAGGCCATGCCGCTGCCGTTCCAGCAGCACCTCGTGCACCTGCTCGCGGACTTCCACCGCACCTACGGCCACCTGAAGTGGCCGGTGTACCGGGTGGTGCCGTCGCGCTACGAGAAGCTCGCCGACCTCGACGAGGAACAGCTGGCCGAGGTCGGCGCCATCATGGAGATCGACTCCGACGGCTCTCTCGTCTACCGGGACCGTTCCGGACGTAAGATCGAGAACGCCGAGGACCGCACGGTGCTGGTCTCGTGTTTGGACCCGATCCCGTCGGAGTACGCCAACGCCAACCAGTCCACGCCGCCGCGGGGATTCCCGGCGCCTTTGGGAGGCGAACGCGTATGAGTGACAGCAGCGGTTGGTACTTCTGCCTGACCCACCAGACGGTGGAGCACGGCAAGGGCTGCAAGGGCCCGGACCGGATGGGCCCGTACCCGGACGAGGCCACCGCGGCTCGTGCACTGGAGATCGCCCGCGAACGGACCAAGGCAGCGGACGAGTCCGACAAGAAGTGGCGCGGCGACGACGAGGACTGAGTTCTCGGTACTTAGTCTGTGCGGGTGGCTTCCCTGGTGATCCGCACGGGCCGTGCGGACGTGTCCTTCGACGGCATCCGCACCGAGTTCGGTCTGCCCTCTTCCTTCGACGCGGCCGTGCTCGCCGAGGCAGAGGCGGCGGTCTCCCGTTCCCCGGGAGACCGCCCCGACCTCACCTCGCTGCCCCTGGTGACGATCGACCCGCCCGGCGCCAAGGACCTGGACCAGGCGCTGTGCGTCCTGAAGTCCGGTGACGGCTTCGTCGTGCACTACGCGATCGCCGACCTGGGCCTGTTCGTGACGCCCGGCGGCCCGCTGGACCTGGAGGTCCGGCGTCGCGGTCAGACCCTCTACCTGCCCGACGGCAACGTGCCGCTGCACCCCACCGTGCTCTCCGAGGGTGCGGCGTCGCTGCTGCCCGGCGTCGTGCGTCCCGCGGTGCTGTGGACGTTCACCTGCGGCGCCGACGGCGTTCCCGCGGCTGTCGAGGTGCGCCGGGCGATGGTGCGGTCGACGGCCCAGTTCGACTACGAGTCGGTGCAGAAGTCGTTCGACGCGGGTGATCCGCACCCGTCGGTGGCGGCGCTGGCCGAGTTCGGGCCGTTGCGGCGGGCACTGGCTCTTCAGCGAGGTGCGATCGAGCTGCAGCTGCCCGAGCAGGAGATCGAGTCCGACGGCGAGGGCTGGCAGCTGGTCACCCGGCCACGTGCCGAGGTGGACTCGTGGAACGCGGAGATCTCGCTGATGACCGGCATGGCCGCCGCGTCGATCATGCTGGAGGCCCGCGTGGGCGTCCTGCGCACGCTGCCCGACCCGGACGCCGCTGCCGTGGCCACCCTGCGCAAGTCCGCGGCGGCGCTGAAGGTGGCGTGGCCCGCGGACCTGTCGCCGGGTGCGTTCCTGGCCGGTCTGGACGCTTCCCGGCCGGAGTCGCTGGCGTTGTTCACCGACGCCACGCGGCTGCTGCGCGGTGCGGGCTACTCGGCGTTCAACGGGTCCGTTCCCGAACTCGTGACGCACGCGGGTGTGGCGGCCCCGTACACCCACGTCACCGCACCCCTGCGCCGCCTGGTCGACCGCTTCGCCACCGAGGTCTGCCTGGCGGTCACGGCCGGGCAGGAGCTGCCGTCCTGGCTGGCCGAGGCCCTGCCGCAGCTGCCGTCGCTGATGGGGTCGTCCGACTCCCTCGCCTCGAAGGTGGAGCGGGCGTCACTGGACCAGGCCGAGGCGTGGGTGCTGGCCGGACGCGTCGGCCAGGAGTTCGACGCCGTCGTGCTGCGGTCCGGTGACAACGAGGCCGAGGTGTTCGTGTCCGCGCCGCCGATCCTCGCCAAGTGCGCGGGAAAGCGGCTCCCGGAAGGCGAACGGATCCGCGTGCGCCTGACCGAGGCGGACCCGGTCGAACGCCGGGTGCGCTTCGAGCACGCGCGCTGAGAAGCGGGCGAAGGTCACGTTGGGCAGCCCGCGTCCGGCAGGTCGTGTGAAGATGCAGGGGTGACAGACATTCGTGACCTCACCGTCGGCGTCCTGGGCGGCACCGGAGCCCAGGGCAAGGGCCTCGCCATCCGCTGGGCCAAGGCGGGCCTCAAGGTGATCATCGGCTCCCGCAGCGCCGACCGGGCCGAGCTGGCGGCCAAGGAGATCGTCGAGATCGCGGGCGGCGACGTCCGGGGCGCGGACAACACCGACTGCGCAGCCGACTCCGACGTCGTGCTGGTCGCGGTGCCGTGGGACGGGCACGGAGACCTGCTCGCCAGCCTGCGCGACCAGCTGGCCGGGAAGATCGTCATCGACTGCGTGAACCCCCTCGGCTTCGACAAGCAGGGTCCGTTCGCGCTGCCGGTCACCGAGGGCAGCGCGGCGCAGCAGGCCGAGCTCCTCCTGCCGGAGTCCAGGGTCACCGCCGCGTTCCACCACGTGTCCGCCGTGCTGCTCGCCGACCTGACCGTGCCCGAAGTGGACATGGACGTCCTGGTGCTGGGCGACGACCGCGAGGCCACCGACACCGTCCGGGAACTGGCCGAGCTCGTGCCCGGCTTCCGCGGCGTCTACGGCGGCAGGCTGCGCAACGCCCACCAGGTCGAGGCGTTCACCGCGAACCTCATCGCGGTCAACCGCCGGTACAAGACCCACGCCGGCCTGAAGATCACGGGAGTCTGATGCTCCCCGTCGACGACCTCGGTGAGCCGGTGGCGCTGGACCAGCCTCGACGGGTGGTCAGCCTGGTGCCGTCGATCACCGAGGCCGTCGCGGCGACCGTGCCCGGATCCCTGGTCGGCGCAACGGACTACTGCACCCACCCGGCTGATCTCGACGTGGCCCGCGTCGGTGGTTCGAAGTACCCGGACGTCGACGAGGTCCTGGCGCTGCAACCAGACCTCGTGATCGCGAACTCCGAGGAGAACCGCGCCGAGGACGTCGACCGGTTGCGCGCCAACGGCGTCAACGTCTGGGTGACCGAGGCGCCGAAGACGGTCCCGATGGCGTTGGAGTCGCTCAGAAGGCTCTTCGCGCTCGGCTGGGACCTCGTGCCCGAGTGGCTGACCGAGGCCGAAGAGCTGTGGCGCGACACGAAACCCGCGAAGCTCACCGCGTTGATCCCGGTCTGGCGCCGCCCGTGGGTGGTCGTCGGCCGCGATACCTTCGCCACCGATGTGTTGCGGCGCCTGGGAATCGAGAACGTCTACGCGACGCACGACGAGCGCTACCCGCGTCCGAGCCTCGACGAGCTCAACGACAAGCGCCCCGACCTGGTGATCCTGCCCGACGAGCCGTACGTGTTCACCCACGAGGACGGCCCGGAGAGCTTCCCGGGCCTGCCCTACGCGCTCGTCAACGGCAGACACCTGACCTGGTACGGGCCTTCGCTCGTAGAAGCAAAGCCTGCCCTGGAGAGGTCACTGGACTACGGCCAGGGTTGACAACCACGGGTGGATTCGCGGAACCCCGTGCGCTGCCAGGATTCTCGGCCATGGGGAAACTAGCCGCGATCATCGCGACAGCCGCCGCCACCGTCACGCTCACCGCCGTCCCTGCCAGCGCCGACCCCGTCGTCGTCTACCAGCTCGCCGGCAGCACCCGCTGCCTCGCCGACGTGCGCACCGACGTCGTTCTGAAGCCGTGCAACGAACTCTCCGACGACCAGCGCTGGCTCGTCCCGATCAGCGGTGGGGTCGACTGGCCGCACAACATCGCCACCGACAGGTGTCTCGGTGCGACCGCCGCCGGTGACGTGGTCGGCCAGGCCTGCACCTCGAGCGCCGGCCAGCGGTGGCGCCGGGTGCCGACGGGGAGCTCGTTCCAGTTCCGCAACGTCGGCACCGGCAAGTGCCTCACCGCGCAGGTGACGGTCGCGACCTGCAGCACCTCCAGCTCGAAGTGGAACGGCCTCCGTTAGTGGCGTGACCCGGCCCGTTGGCGGCCGAGTTCACGCTCAGCAGGGCGCCTCGCGGCACCGCCCCCATACATCCAGTATGAGGACGTGGGGGCGGCACCCCGATGCACCCGTCTGACCGCGAACTCGCCCGGCAACCTTCCGGGTCACACCACTAGCCGCGGAACCGGTCCGTCGCCTCCAGCAGCGCGGACAGGATGCCGGGCTCGTCGTACGCGTGCCCGGCATCCGGCACCAGCACCAGTTCCGACTCGGGCCAGGCCTTGTGCAGGTCCCACGCCGACACCGCCGGAGTCGCGATGTCGTACCGCCCCTGCACGATCACGCCCGGGATGTCCTTGAGCCGCACCGCGTCCCGGATCAGCTGACCCTCCTCGAACCACCCGCGGTGCACGAAGTAGTGGTTCTCGATCCGCGCGAACGCCAGCGCGTACTCCGGCACGGCGAACTCCGCCACCAGCTCCGGCCGCGGCAGCAGCGTCACCGTCGCGCCCTCCCACGTGCTCCACGCGACGGCGGCGGGCCCGTGCACCTCGGGGTCCTCGGAGGCCAGCAGCTTCGTGTACAGCTCGACGGGATCGCCGGACAGACCGGCCAGCGGCTCCGTGAACTTCTCCCACAGGTCAGGGAAGAGGTTCGCCGCCCCGCCGCGGTAGTACCAGTCCACTTCGGACGACCGCAGCGTGAAGATGCCGCGGAGCACCAGCTCCGACACGCGCGAGGGATGCGTCTCTGCGTACGCCAGCGCCAGCGTCGAGCCCCAGGAACCGCCGAAGACCTGCCAGCGGTCGATCCCCAGCGACGAGCGCAGCTTCTCCATGTCGGCCACGAGGTGCCAGGTCGTGTTCAGCGACAGGTCGCCGGACACGGAGGCGTGCGGCACCGAACGTCCGCAACCGCGCTGGTCGAACAGGACGATGCGGTAGGCGGACGGGTCGAAGAGGCGCCGGTGCGAGGGCGAACAGCCGCCGCCGGGACCACCGTGCAGGAAGACCACGGGCTTGCCGGACGGGTTGCCGCACTCCTCCCAGTAAACGAGGTTGCCGTCGCCGGTCTCCAGGTGGCCTGACGCGTGGGGCTCGATCTCCGGGTACATGGGCCTATCGTCGAACACATGGCGCAGTTCTCGCAGGAGACCTCCACCACGGGGGCGTTCGTCAGGCAGCCGAACCGCTTCACCGCACGGCCGGAGCCCGAGCCGGGCCGCTACCGGCTCGTGGTCAGCCTCGCCTGTCCGTGGGCGCACCGCGCGGTCATCGTCCGCAAGGTCCTCGGCCTCGAAGACGCCATCTCGCTGGCGGTCGTCGACCCGATCCGCGACGAGAAGGGCTGGCGTTTCGCCGAAACGGACCCGGTCCTGGGCATCGACTACCTCAAGCAGGCCTACGACAACGCCGATCCGGGCTACGAGGGCCGCGTCACCGTCCCGGCCCTGGTCGACACGACCACGAAGAAGGTCGTCACCAACGACTACCCACAGATCACCCTGGACTTCAGCCTCAAGTGGCGCCCGGAGAGCACGCTCTACCCGGAGCACCTGCGCGAGGAGATCGACGCCTGGATCGAGCCGATCTTCCACAACGTCAACAACGGGGTCTACAAGGCCGGTTTCGCCACGTCACAGGAGGCCTACGAGCAGGCCTACACGAACCTGTTCGCCGAACTGGACCGCATCGAGGCCCACCTCGCCACCCGCACGCATCTGGTCGGCGAGCAGCTGACCGAGGCCGACATCAGGCTCTGGACCACGCTGGTCAGGTTCGACGCGGTCTACCACGGCCACTTCAAGTGCAACCGCACCAAGCTGACCGAGATGCCGAACCTGTGGGCGTACGCGAAACGCCTCTACGCCCAGTTCAGGGACACCGTGAACTGGGACCACATCAAGCGCCACTACTACGTGACGCACCACGACATCAATCCGAGCGGCATCGTGCCGGCGGGCCCAGACCCGGAGGTCTGGACCCGTTAGTGGCAAGCGATCAGTGGAAGGTGTGCTCGGGGCCGGGGAACTGCTGCCCGCGCACCTCGTTGGCGAACTCCGCGGCAGCGCCCAGCATGATGCTGCCGATGTCGGCGTAGCGCTTGACGAACCGGGGTGTCTTGCCGCGGTTCAGGCCCATCATGTCCTGCCACACCAGCACCTGCGCGTCGGTGTCCGGACCGGCACCGATGCCCACGGTCGGGATGACCAGGTCGTGCGTGATCTGCTTCGCGACCTCGGCGGTCACCATCTCCAGCACGACCGCGAACGCGCCCGCCTCCTGCACCGCGATCGCGTCCTGGAGCACCACGTCGTGGTTCTCGTGACGACCCTGCACGCGGTAGCCGCCGAGCTGGTGCTCGGACTGCGGGGTGAAGCCGATGTGCGCCATGACCGGGATGCCCGCGGCGGTGATCGCGCGGATGTGCGGCGCGAAGTAGGCGCCGCCCTCCAGCTTGACCGCGTGCGCCTGGCCTTCCTTCATGAACCGGACCGCCGTCGCCACGGCCTGTTCGACCGACACCTGGTAGGAGCCGAACGGCAGGTCAGCGACCACGAGAGAGCGCTTGACCGAACGCGTCACCGCGCGCACGAGCGGTACGAGCTCGTCCACGGTGACCGGCAGTGAGGTGTCGTTGCCGTAGACGGTGTTCGAGGCCGAGTCGCCGACCAGCAGGACGGGGATGCCGGCCTCGTCGAAGATCGAGGCGGTGAAGGTGTCGTACGAGGTGAGCATGGGCCACGGCTCGCCGCGTTCCTTCATCTCACGCAGGTGGTGAACGCGAACCCGCTTGGCCGGGGGCTTCTGGCCCGCTCCGGAGCCGTAGGGCGCGGAAACTTCGGCAGTGGTCATCGTCGACCGTTCCTTTCCTCGAAGCCCACCTGAGTGGGTCCCCGGGCGCTTTGTGCACGGTTGCCGAGAACCAGAGTGGCACCGTTGGCGACAAACGGAACACAGATGCGGTTACCGTCACATGCCTGGCCCCTCGAATCACTCGTCGGGCAACCCCTTGAGCGCCTCCCGGACGGCCATCACCACGGCGTCCGGCCGGTCCATCTGGATCATGTGACGACTGCCGGGAACAGGCACGTTGCGTCCCCACGGCACGAGGGCCGCCAACGAGCGGTGCTCCGGCCACACCTTCCGACCGGCCGTGAGCACCAACCAGGGCACGCGCGGCAACGGCCGGCGCTTCCGCAGCCGTTCGAGCGTCGCCACCTGGCCGGGGTACGACGCGAGCTCCCACAGCACCGCCCGTCCGACGCCGGGACGCCGGTAGACGAGTTCGACCAGGTCGGAGGGCGCCGGGTCGGTCACGCCGAGCGTCGAGACAGCGGTCAGCAGGTTGCGGAACGAGTGCCCGTACCGCTGGGTGATCCGGGCGCCGAGCCAGCGGCTGCCGATGGCCCGCACGCCCTGTGCGACCACCGCCGACACGTCGAACGGGGCTCCGGAACCCGGCGTCTCGGCGTCCGGGTCGAGCAGCACCACGCCGTCGACCCGGTGCGGCCGCAGCCGCGCGTAGGCCTCGACGTGCATCGACGCCATCGAGTGCCCGACCAGGACCGCCCGCGGCACCCCGCGCAGCACCGCGTCGAGCACCGCCACCTCCCGTGCCAGCGACGGTCCGCGCCGGGCAGGGCCGCTCAACCCCAGTCCGGGCCGGTCGAACACGACCACCCTGGCGAGCGGTGCCAGCAGCCGCACGGTCCGGTCCCAGTCGAACCACGCCCCGCCCAGGCCTGAGCTGAGCACGACGACGGGCCCCTCGACACGCCCGGAGGCGGCGACATGCACCCTTCCGGCCGAAGACGGGATCATGACGGTCATCGGCTGACCTCGGGAGTGGTAGTGGCACCGGCGTGGAAGTGGAAGACCGCGGGCGCGATCGCGACGATCGTGCAGCTGGCCGGGGTGTTGTCGCTGCTCAGGGTGATTCTGCCGGAGGACGGCTGGTTCACCGACCTCGCCGACGGCATCGGGTACTTCTTCGGTCTGCCCATCGACGGCAACCTGTTCATCGCCATGGTGTTCTTCGTGCTCGGGGCCGCCCTGCGCAGGCACAAGCGAGCGGCGCTGTGGACGCTGCTGCTGTTCCAGGTCATCGGCCTGCTGCTGGTCGGTTCCATCATGGTCATCCTGGCCCTGGCACCTGAAGAAGTACTGGATGCGGGCGAGGAACCGCACTGGGTGTTCCTCGGTGTCGGCGCCACGACCTCGGTGCTGTTCGTGGCGCTGCTGTTCGTGGTGCGCGAGGCGTTCCCCGCCCGGCTGGCCCGCGGCGCGTGGCGGCGGGCGCTCGCGTCGTTCGTGCTGGGCATGATCGCGCTGATCGTGGTCGGCTGGGGCCTCACCGAGATCTTCCCCGGCAGGCTGGTCGCGCAGACCGACAAGCTCGCGTGGGCGGCCAACCAGGCCACGGGTGAGGTCGTCCGGCTCGGCCGGCTCGACATCCCCGAGGGCCCGCAGTGGCTGAGCGTGGTGCTGGGCCTGTTCGGCGTGCTGGTCGCGATCCGGGCGATGTACCTGTTCTTCCGCGGTGTCCGCAGCCAGAGCATGATCACCGGCGACCAGGAGCTCGACGTGCGCCGGCTGCTGGCGGCCGACGGCGAGCCCGACTCGCTGGGGTACTTCGCGACCAGGCGCGACAAGAGCGTGGTGTTCGCGACGTCCGGCCGGGCAGCCTTGACGTACCGGGTGATCGGCGGCGTGACGCTGGCCTCCGCCGACCCGATCGGCGACGAGGAGCACTGGCCGGAGGCCGTGCGGGCGTGGCTGTCCGAGGCGCGCACGTACGGCTGGACGCCGGGCGTGCTCGGCGCGTCCGAACGAGGTGCGCAGGTCTACGCCGGCGCCGGGCTCAAGGCGCTGGAGATCGGTGACGAGGCGATCCTGGACGTCCGCCGGTTCGTCCTCGCCGGTCCGGAACGGCGCGGGCTGCGCCAGGCGGTGTCCCGCGTCGAACGCGCCGGGTACACCACCCGCGTCCGCCGGCACAGCGAGATCGCGCCGGACGAGATGGCGTCCATCCTGGACCTCGCGGAGGCCTGGCGCGGCGCCGAGACCGAGCGCGGCTTCTCGATGGCGCTGGGGCGCCTGGGGGATCCGAGCGACGGCCGGTGCGTGATGGTGGAGGCCTACGACGCGTCAGGTGCGTTGCGCGGCCTGCTGTCGTTCGTGCCGTGGGGCCGCCGGGGCGTGTCGCTCGACCTGATGCGCCGCGACCGTGCGGCGGAGAACGGCCTCAACGAGTACATGGTCGCCCAGCTCGCGGCCGCCGCCGGACACCTCGGCGTGCAGCGGATCTCGCTGAACTTCGCGATGTTCCGCGCGGTGTTCGAGGAGGGCGAGAAGATCGGCGCCGGTCCGGTGCTGCGGGCGTGGCGGCGGGTGCTGTCGCTCGCGTCGCGGTTCTTCCAGCTGGAGTCGCTGTACCGGTCGAACGCCAAGTACCTGCCGGAGTGGGAGCCGAGGTTCCTCTGCTACCAGCGGTCGCGGTCGTTGCCGCGGGTCAGCATCGCCGCCGGTGTCGCCGAGGGTTTCGTGCCGTCGCTGCGATCCCTGCGCAAGCGGGCGTTGCAGAAGACGGACGTCAGCGACGAGTTCGCGGCGCGGGTGGCCGAGATCGACGCGATCCGGGTCGAACCGAAGTCCGTGCGCAGGCCGGAGCAGGTCCGGGTGCGGATCGCGAAGGTCGAACGGCTGGTCTCGCAGGGCGTCGACCCGTATCCGGTCGGGTTCGCGCGCACCGATCTACTCGCAGGGGCACGCGAGCGCTTCGGCGAGGAGGTCTCGGTCACCGGGCGCGTGGTGGCGTTGCGGGAGATGGGCAAGCTCTGCTTCGCGCGGGTGCGGGACTTCAGCGGCGAGATCCAGCTGATGCTGACCGTCGACGCACTGGGTGAGGCCCTGGCGTCGTGGAAGTCGGACGTCGACCTCGGCGACCACGTCGGCGTCACGGGCAAGGTGATCAAGTCCGACCACGGTGAGATCTCGGTGCTGGCGTCGTCGTGGACGATGACCGCGAAGTGCCTGCACCCGTTGCCGGACAAGCGGAAGGGCTTCACCGACCCGGAGGCCCGCGTCCGCCAGCGCTACCTCGACCTGGTCGTGAACCAGGACTCGGCGCACCTGCTGAAGCTGCGCAGCGACGTCATCCGCAGCGTGCGCGAGTTCCTGCACTCCCAGGAGTACCTCGAAGTCGAGACGCCGATGCTGCAGGCGGTGCACGGCGGCGCGAACGCACGGCCGTTCGTCACCCACATCAACGCCTACGACATGCGGATGTACCTGCGGATCGCGCCGGAGCTGTACCTGAAACGGCTCTGCGTCGCGGGCGTGGACCGGGTGTTCGAGCTGAACCGCAACTTCCGCAACGAGGGCGCGGACGCCACCCACAACCCCGAGTTCACGATGCTGGAGGCCTACCAGTCCTATGCGGACTACCGGGTCATGCTCGACCTGGTGCGCACGCTGATCCAGCACGCGGCGCGCGAGGCGTTCGGTTCCGAGGTCGCGCACCGGCCGGACGGCACGTTCGACCTGTCGGGGGAGTGGCCGGTGATTCCGGTCTACACGGCAGTTTCCGGCGCACTGAACGCGTCGATCACTCCGGACACGTCCGTCTCGGAGCTGCGGTCACTGCTGTCCGCACGGGGCGTGGAGATCAACGAGGACTGGGACCACGGCCAGCTCGTGCAGGAGGCCTACGACTCGTTCGTGGAGGCCTCGACCGTCGGCCCGACCTTCTACATCGACTTCCCGACGTCGGTGTCGCCGCTGACCCGCCAGCACCGCGCCGACCCGCGCCTGGCCGAGCGGTGGGACCTGGTGGCGTTCGGCGCGGAGATCGGCACGGCCTACTCGGAGCTGACCGACCCGCTGGAGCAGCGGCGGCGGCTGGAGGCGCAGTCGCTGAAGGCCGCGTCCGGTGACGTCGAGGCGATGGAGCTGGACGAGGACTTCCTGCGGGCGCTGGAGCACGGCATGCCGCCGACCGGCGGGCTCGGCATGGGCGTCGACCGGTTGCTGATGATGCTGACCGGCACGTCGATCCGGCAGACCGTGCTCTTCCCGTTCGTCCGTCCCCAGTGATCCGGCTCAGTGATCGAGGTACGCGAGCACGGCCTGAACGCGCCGGTCTCCTGAGCCGTCCTCGCTGTTGAGGCCGAGCTTCAGGAAGACGTTGCCGATGTGCTTGTGCACGGCTCCCGCGCTGATGACGAGCTTCTCGCCGATGGCGGCGTTCGACAGACCTTCCGCCATCAGCCCGAGGACCTCGCGCTCACGCGGTGACAGCACACCGAGCGCGTCGTCCGCCTTGCGCCGTACGAGCAGCTGCGACACCACCTCGGGGTCGAGCGCCGTGCCGCCGTTCGCGACGCGGTGCAGCGAGTCGAGGAAGTCCGCGACCTTGCCGACGCGTTCCTTGAGCAGGTAGCCGACACCGCCGCTGCCGGAGCCGGCGAGCAGTTCGTGCGCGTAGCTCTGTTCGACCCACGCGGACAGGACCAGCACGGCCAGCTTCGGGTACCGCCGGCGTGCCTCCACCGCGGCCCGCAGGCCCTCGTCGGTGAACGTCGGCGGCATCCGCACGTCGACCACGGCGATGTCCGGTTCGTGCTCGGCGACGGCCAGGAGGAAGTCGGCCGGGTTGTCCGCGGCCGCCGCGACCTCCAGCCCTTCGTTGCGCAGCAACAACGTCAGCCCCTCGCGGAGCAGCGCGTCGTCTTCGGCGATCACGATGCGCATGGGTCACCTCCCCGTCGGCAGCACGACGGTGAGCACGGTGGGCCCGCCCTCGGGACTGCTCAGTTCCGCGTTGCCGTCCAACGCCGCCACCCTGCCGCGAATGCCTTCCAAGCCCGTCCCCTGCTTCTCGTCCGCGCCACCCTTGCCGTCGTCGTGCACGACGACGGTGAGCTGGTCCTCGTTGATGCCCAGGCTGACCCACGCGTGCCGGGCGCCGCTGTGCTTGGCCACGTTGGTGAGCGCCTCGGCCACCGCGAAGTACGCCGCCGCCTCCACCGCCGCGGGCAACCGGCCGAGGTGGTCGGCCTGCAGCACGCACGGCACCGGGCAGCGCGCCGCCAGCGCCTGGATCGCCCCGTCCAGTCCCAGATCATCCAGCACCGGCGGATGAATGCTGCGCACGACGTTGCGGAGCTCCTCGAGCGCGTCGCCCGCCGCGTCCTGAGCCCTGAGCAGCGCCTGCAACGCGTTGTCCGGGTTCTGCTTGAGCGTCCGCTCCGCGATGCCGAGCATCATGACCACGCCGACCAGCTTGTTCTGCGTCCCGTCGTGCAGGTTCCGCTCGATGCGCCGCAGTTCGGCCCCGTGCGCCTGCAACGCCGCCGCCCTGGTCGCCACGACCTCGGCCAGCCGCTTCTCCAGCGAGGCCTTCGGCGGTGCCAGCAACTTGCGCGCCCACTTCGCGTCCAGCTCGGCCAGACGCGGCAACCGGGTCAGGACCAACGCCAGCCCGATCGCGATCGGCACGCTCAGCGCCGCCTTCGCCCACGAGTCGACGCGCAGCCCGAACGAGTTCTCCATCCCGCCCGGGACCAGCCACCAGAGCGAAGCCGCCACCGGCTGCTGCACCAGCGCACCGAAGACGCCGATGGCGACCGCCCCGAAGAGCGTGCCGAACAGGGCGTGCAAAACCACCCACATCCCGTCCCGGCGGCTGTCCGGATCGGCCAGCACCCGCTGCGCCCGATGCAGCCACGGCCCGTCGAGCGGCGGCGGCGACGGGATCTCGACGCCGGCGAAGCGCGCCAGGCGCAGGCGGTCGAAGTCCACGATCCGCCGGATCCAAGGCGCGGTGATCGGCAGCAACGGCAGCACGACCAGGGACAGCAGCAGCACGCCGATGGCGAGCCACGCCGCGATGGCCGTCAGCAGACCGGTCGCCAGGTAGGCGAGCGCCGCCCAGATCCGTTTCATGTGGAGAAACGTATCCGTACGGGCCCGGAGCGCGCGGTAGAGCAGACTCCACTCCTGCTGGGTGGCGGCCTTGGCGCTCGCGCACCACGCTCTCGTCGCCATGCACGACGGCCAAGCCCGCCTCTTCGACGCACCGCGCCTGCGGGTGACCCGGATCTTCGAAGGAATCAGCTGAGGGATCTAGCCCTCGCGCCATCCGTTCGTGATCGGCAGCCGCCGGTCGCGCCCGAACGCCTTGTTCGAGATCTTCGTGCCCGGCGGGTACTGACGACGCTTGTACTCGGCCTTGTCGACCATCCGCAGCACCCGGTCCACCAGCTCCGGCGAGTGCCCGGCGGCCAGCAGCGCGTCGTAGCCCTTGTCGTCGTGGACGTAGTCGTCCAGCAGCGCGTCGAGGATCTCGTAGTCCGGCAGCGAGTCGGTGTCGACCTGGCCGGGCCGCAGCTCGGCCGACGGCGGCTTGGAGATCGAGTTCTCCGGGATGGGCGGGGTCTCGCCGCGCTTCTCGGCCTCGGCGTTGCGCCACCGGGCGAGGTCCCAGACCAGGGTCTTCAGCACGTCCTTGATCGGGGCGTAGCCGCCGACCGCGTCGCCGTAGATGGTCGAGTAGCCGACCGCGAGCTCGGACTTGTTGCCCGTCGCGAGCACCAGGTGACCGTGCTGGTTCGACAACGCCATCAGCAGCATGCCGCGGCACCGGGCCTGGATGTTCTCCTCGGCCAGGCCGGTCAGCTTCAGCTGCGAGACGTACGTCGACACCATCTCGCCGATCGGCTCGGTGGTGAAGTGCAGGCCGGTGCGCTGAGCCATGTCGGAGGCGTCCGAACGCGAGTGCTCGGACGAGTAGGAGGACGGCATCGAGACGCCGTAGACCGCGTCGGCGCCTAGAGCGTCCACGGCCAGAGAAGCCACCACGGCCGAGTCGATGCCACCGGACAGACCGAGCACCACGGACCGGAAGCCGTTCTTGTGCACGTAGTCGCGCAGACCGGTCACCAGCGCGTGCCACACCTCTGCCTCGTCGGACAGCGGCTCGAACACGCGTGGCGCGGGCAACGGCTCGTACGCCGGGATCGCGTCGGAGAGGAACACACGGCGCACGTAGAAGTCGCCGATCTGGCCCTGCTCGTACTCGCGGCCGCCCGGCACGTCGAAGTCGACGAACATCAGGTGCTCGACGAACTGCGGTGCCCGCCCGACCAGCTGGCCGTCGGCGGAGACGACGAGCGAGTCGCCGTCGAACACCAGCTCGTCCTGGCCGCCGACCAGGTTGCAGTAGGCGAGGGGAGCGTGGGCCTCGGCGGCACGGCGCGCGACCAGAGGCAGCCGCTGGTCGTCCTTGTTGCGCTCGTACGGCGAGGCGTTGGGCGAGACCACGAGGTCGACGCCGGCGTCACCGAGAGCGGTGATCGGGCCGCCGTCCTGCCACAGGTCCTCGCAGATCACCATGCCGACCTCGACACCGTTGATCCGCACGATGTCCAGCGACGAACCCGGCTTGAAGTAGCGGCGCTCGTCGAACACGCCGTAGTTCGGCAGGTGGTGCTTGCACTGCCGCGCGACGACACGCCCGCCGTGCAGCACGGCGACGGCGTTGCGCGGGCCGACCGAGTCGTGCTCCAGGTAGCCGACGACCGCGGCGACGTCACCGAGGCCCGAGGCCTCCAGCGAGCCGGCCAGCGCCTCCAGCGCCTCCGCGGACGCCCGCGCGAACGACGTGCGGATCGCCAGGTCCTCGACCGGGTAGCCGGTCAGCACCATCTCGGGGAACACGGCGACGTGCGCGCCACCCTCACGGGCCTTGCGCGTCCACTCCACGACCAGCGACGCGTTGCCCTGGAGATCACCAACAGTGGCGTTGACCTGGGCCAGCGCGATCCGAAGCTGCGGCATGCCCTCATCATCTCCCATACCATCGGGCTGTGGTCCGTCTCTTGAGCGTGTTGCTCGTCATTCCCCTGCTCGCGTCCTGCACGTCGATCGTCGAAGGGACCGCCAAACCGGGCGTGACCTTGGAGAAGGTCGGTCCGGCAGGCGTCGTTCCGGCCGGTTTGGAGGAGTTCTACGGCCAGCAGCTGGCCTGGGAGAACTGCGAGCCGTACGCCACGACGGGGTCGAGTCGCGACGCGTACGGCAAGAGGCGCGACGTCGAGTGCACACGTCTGAGGGTTCCCCTCGACTACAGCAAGCCAACCGGCGACACGATCACCATCGGCGTGCTCCGGTACAAGGCCACCGGGCAGAAGATCGGCTCGTTGCTGACCAACCCCGGCGGTCCCGGCGCGTCCGGCATGGCGTCGGCCGCGGGCATGGTCCCGGCCTACCGCAAGACCGAGCTCGCGGCGAAGTTCGACCTCATCGGATTCGACCCGAGGGGCATCGGTGCGAGCGAGCCGGCGGTCAGTTGCCTCACCGGACCGGAGCGCGACGCGGAGCGTTTGGACCTCGACACGGACACAAGTCCGGCCGGAATCGCCCAAACGGAGCAAGAGAACAAGGCGTATGCCGAGAAGTGTGCCGCCGGTACAAAATTCGGGGCATCAATGCTCGCCAATTTGGGCACGCGGGACGTAGTTAAGGACATGGATGTCCTCCGCTCTGCGCTCGGCGACGCGAAGCTGAGCTACGTCGGGTACTCGTACGGCACCCGCATAGGCACTGAATACGCCGAGACCTTCCCCCAGAACGTGCGCGCGCTCATCCTCGACGGTGCCGTCGACCCGACCCAGGACCAGCTCGCGTCGCTGGTCGCACAGGCGGCCGGCTTCCAGAAGGCCTTCGACGAGTTCGTGAAGTGGTGCCGAGAGAAGAAGGAGTGCCCGCTCGGTGCTGACGCCAACCTGAGCTTCCGGCAGCTCACCACACCGTTGATCCAGAAGCCGGTCGACGTCGGTGGTCGCAAGCTGTCCTACAACGACGCCATCACCGCGGCGATCCAGGCGATGTACTCGGAACAGCTCTGGCCGCTGCTGCTCGACGGCCTCCAGGAGCTGAAGAGCGGCAAGGGCGCCACGATGCTGCGCCTCGCCGACGCGTACTTCGACCGCGACGAACAGGGCCAGTACTCGACCATCACGGATGCGTTCAACGCGGTGCACTGCGTTGACGACCCACGGCTGACGGACAAGAACGCGCTGCTCGAGACCCAGAAGAAGTACAAGGAGGCGGCACCGTTCCTCGACGACGGCAACCCGGCCGGTGCGGCCCTCGACTCGTGCGCGTTCTGGCCGGCCCCGGTCACCGCGCGCACGGGCCCGCCCAAGGCCGAAGGCATCCCGCCGCTGCTGGTCATCTCCACGACCGGCGACCCGGCCACGCCCTATGAGGCGGGCGTGAACCTGGCCAAAGCGCTCAACTCGCGGCTGCTCACCTACGAAGGCGTCCAGCACACGGTCTTCCTGCAGGGCGACCAGTGCGTCGACAACGCGGGCGTGAAGTACCTGATCGACCAGACCTTGCCCGCTGACGGAACCCGGTGCGCCTAATGACGAAGAGGCGATCCCGAGTCACAGCCGCCTTGTTCGCCTTGATCGTTCTGCTCGGCACGTCCACGTCCTACGCGCGCATCGACGGCTCACCCGTCGCCGCACGCAAGGGCCTGGCGCGCTTCTACGAGCAGACGTTGGCGTGGGGTGCGTGCCAGCCCTACGCGACCGACGCGAAGAGCAAGGGCCTGTACGAGCGCGAGGGCATCCAGTGCGCTCGGCTGTACGTCCCGCTCAACTACGAGAACCCGGACGCGGGGACGATCACCGTCGGACTGCTGCGCCGCCCCGCCGCGGAGAAGGACCGGAGGGTCGGTTCTCTGGTGGTGAACCCGGGCGGTCCGGGCGGTTCGGGCATGTCGCACGTGGCGAACATGCAGCCGGGCAACCCGGTCGGCAAGCGGTTCGACGTGGTGGGCTTCGACCCGCGTGGCGTGGGGGCGAGCCAGCCCCGCGTCCAGTGCCTGACCGACGCCGAACGCGACGCGCAACGGCTGCGGCCCAAGGGCGAGAGCGCGAACCAGACCGAGCAGGAGAACAAGTTCTTCGTCGACCGCTGTGCCGAACGCAGTGGCATCGACCTGCTGCGCAACGTCGGCACCCGTGACGTCGTACGCGACGTCGACGTGCTGCGCGGCGCGTTGCGGGAGAACAAGCTGACCTACCTCGGCTACTCCTACGGCACGCGCATCGGCACGTTGTACGCCGAGATGTTCCCTCGCAACGTGCGCGCGATGGTGCTCGACGGCGCGGTGGAGACCAACAGCGACAAGGTGGCCGCGTCGGCACGCCAGGCGCAGGGCTTCGAGGAGTCGTTCCAGCGGTTCGCGGGCTGGTGCGCGCAACGCGACTGTCCCATCGGTAGGGACACGAGCGCGGCGGAGTCCAAGTTCCGGCAGATGATCGAGCCGCTCAAGAAGACCCCGCTGCAGGTCGGCGACCGCAAGCTGTCCCACTCGGACGCGAACACCGCCATCATCCAGGCGATGTACACGGACCGGCTGTGGGAGACCGCGCTGAAGGGTCTCCAGGAACTGCGGCAGAACAAGGGCACCACCCTGCTGCAGCTCGCCGACCAGTACCTCGGCCGCGCCCAGGACGGCACCTACAGCCGAATCCAGGACGCGTTCGTGGCCATCCGCTGCGTCGACGAACCGCCGATCAAGGACCGGGCCACCCTGGAGTCCAACCGTCGGAGGCTGTTGGAACTGCTGGGCAACGACACGATTCCGACCGACGAGACCGCGCTCGGCCCGTGCGCGTTCTGGCCGGCCCCGCACACGTCGGAACCGCATCCGCCCAACGTGAACGGGCTGCCTCAGGTGCTGGTGGTGTCGACGACCGGTGACCCGGCGACGCCCTACCAGTCCGGCGTGGACCTCGCGCAGGCACTAGGGGCGCGTTTGCTGACGTACAACGGAAACCAGCACACGGCGTTCCTCGCGGGCATCAACTGCGTGGACGGCGTGGGCACGAACTACCTGGTGGACTTGAGACTGCCCGAAACGGACGCAGTCTGCTGACGTCTCCCAGGCAATAGGATCGAGCCCAGCGCTCCAAGTGCGCAAATCACCGCCGTGATCAGGAAGATCTCGTGGTACTCGGTGAGCAGCGCCTCGGTGAGCCCGCGCTGGTACTCGGCCATCCGCCGCTGGAACTCAGCGGGTTCGACGCCGAACGGCAGCGGTGTGTTCAGGCCTGCCGTGAGCTCGCGGAACCGGTGGAGTCCCCACGCGGACAACGCCGCCACACCGACGAGCATGCCCGTCATGCGCGCGACGACGACGAACGCCGACGCCACGCCGTGCCGGACGGGCGGCACCACACGCAGCACAGCACCGGACAACGGCGCGATGACCAGTCCCAGCCCAAAACCGGCGATGGCCAGGTCACGCGTGAGCACGAGGCCACTGACGTCAGCGGGCCACTGCGCGATGAACACGTACGACACCGATGCCATCGCGAGCCCGCCGAAGGACACCCAGCGGTCGCCGATCCGTGACGCGAGGAACCCGCCCAGGACGGCGCCGACCGGCAACGCGACCAGGAACCGGGTGAGCAGCGTCGCCGCGGACGCCGAGTCGCGCCGCAGCACGGTCTGCGCGAACAACTCCACGTCGACCAGCGTCACCATCAACGCGGCACCGGCGGCCAGCGACACCCCGAGCACGGCCCAGAACGGCCGCCACTGCACGCCATCAGGGTCGATGAGCCGCACGGCACTACGGCGTTCCCACAAGAAGAAGCCGCCCAGCACGACGAACGCCGCGATCAGCGTCGGCCAGCCCCACGACGGCAGCACGGCCTCGGCGGGCGTCGGGTTGTAGAGCGCCACGACCAGCAACGACAACGCTGCTGCCAGCAACACCCCGCCCACGACGTCGATGCGCACCTCGCGCCGTGTGTTCGGCACGGTGCGCTGCACGACCACCATCGCGATGACCGCCAACGGGATGTTCACCCAGAAAATCCACCGCCAGCTCTGCGGCTCCCACGCCTCGAACAACGGCCACGCGTTGAACAGCGAGGCCACCGCGATGCCGTACAGCGTGCCGAGGACAGACCCGAGCTCCTGAGCAGCACCCACGGTCCCGAGAGCGGCCGACCGCCGTTGCTCCTCCCACAGGTCCGCCACCAGCGCCATCGTCACCGGCAGCAACGCGCCACCGGCCAGGCCCTGCACGACGCGCCCGGCCACGAGCAACGGCACGTCCGCGGCCAGGGCCGTGATCACCGAGCCCACCAGGAACCCGAGCAGCGAGACCTGCAGCACGAACCGCCGCCCGAGCCGGTCCGACAGCTGCCCGAGCAACGGCATGCCCGCCACGTACCCGAGCAGGTACCCGGTGACGATCGGCGTCGCCTGCTCCAGCTCGTTCACCGCGATGCCCAGGTCACGCACCATGTCCGTCAGGACACCGACGACGACGTACGCGTCGAGCGCCCCCAGCAGCACGGCCGCGCCGGACGCGGCGAGAGCGACCTTCCTCATCTACGCGGGTGCCGTGACCGTGACGGGCTTGTCGAAGTCCGTGAGGCCGATGTCGACCTTCTGACCACCGGGAAGCTCGAACAGCGCGCTCTTGAGCTTGTTGTCCTTGTCGATCGAGAACGTCGCCTTCACGTCCGCGGAGATGCCCGGCACCAGCCCGGCCGCCACGTCCTTCGGCACCGTCGCCTCGACCACCGACACGTCACCGGACGACTTGGTCTTCGCGTCCTTGGAGCTGGCCAGGACCTTCGCGACGCCCTTGTCCGGGTTCAGGATCGCCGAGGGGTCGTACACCTGGCCCGCGAACGCCGCCGGCAGCTTGGTGAACCCGCCGGTCGGGCCCTTGAAGTGCAGGTTTCCGCCGGTCAGGACGTACTCGATGGACAGCAGCTGCCCGCCGAAGGTCACCTTCGCGGTGCCCTTCGAGTCACCGGCCGAGGTGAGGTCGCCGTCGGCCTCCTTCACCGGCACGTCCGGCAGCTCACCGTCGACCTTGATGGTGAAGTGGACGCTCTTGACCGAGCGCATCGACTCGGCCGATTTCGAGAGCAAGGTCGCACCATCGGGGAGATCTCCCCCGGACGTGCAGCTCGTGAGCAGGGCGAGTGCGCAAACCAACAACCAACGGGCGGACATGCGTTGATCGTAGAGAGTCCCCAGCCCTTAAGCTGCGCCCTATGGACCGCCAGCAGGAGTTCGTGCTCCGCACGCTAGAGGAACGCGACATCCGGTTCGTCCGGCTCTGGTTCACGGACGTCCTGGGCTTCTTGAAGTCCGTGGCGGTCGCACCGGCCGAGCTCGAAGGCGCCTTCAGCGAGGGCATCGGGTTCGACGGCTCGGCGATCGAGGGCTTCGCCCGCGTCTACGAGTCGGACATGGTCGCGAAGCCGGACCCCTCGACGTTCCAGGTGCTGCCCTGGCAGACACCGGACGGCAGCAACTACTCGGCACGCATGTACTGCGACATCACCATGCCGGACGGTTCCCCGTCGTGGGCCGACCCGCGCCACGTGCTGCGCCGCACGCTGTCGAAGGCCAGCGAGGCCGGGTTCACCTGCTACGTCCACCCCGAGATCGAGTTCTTCCTGCTCAAGGGCCTGCCCGGCGACGGCAGCGAGCCCGAGCCCGCGGACAACGGCGGCTTCTTCGACCAGACCTCGCACGAGACCGCGACGCACTTCCGCCGCCACGCCATCGAGGCGCTCGAGGCGATGGGCATCTCCGTCGAGTTCAGCCACCACGAGGGCGCTCCCGGCCAGCAGGAGATCGACCTGCGCTACGCCGACGCGCTGACCATGGCGGACAACGTCATGACGTTCCGCTACCTGGTGAAGGAGGTCGCGATCACGCAGGGCGTGCGCGCCTCGTTCATGCCCAAGCCGTTCTCCGACCAGCCGGGGTCGGGCATGCACACCCACTTCTCGCTGTTCGAGGGCGACCGCAACGCCTTCTACGACGAGGAAGACCCGTACCAGCTCTCCGACATCGGCAAGCAGTTCGTCGCGGGCATCCTCAAGCACGCGCGCGAGATCTCCGGCGTCACGAACCAGTGGGTGAACTCGTACAAGCGCCTGATCGTCGGCGGTGAGGCCCCCACGGCCGTGTGCTGGGGTCACGCGAACCGCTCCGCACTGGTCCGCGTGCCGATGTACTCGCCCGGCAAGTCGTCGTCGCGCCGCGTCGAGGTCCGTTCGCTGGACTCCGCGTGCAACCCGTACCTGGCCTACTCGGTGATCCTGGCCGCCGGCCTGCGGGGCATCGAGAAGGGCTACGAACTGCCGCCGCCCGCCGAGGACGACGTGTGGTCGCTGACGGACCGCGAACGGCGCGCGGCGGGGTACGCGAACCTGCCGCAGAACCTCGGCGAGGCGCTCACCGAGATGGAGAACTCGGAGCTGCTCCCCGAGGCCCTGGGCGAGCACGTCTACGACTTCTTCCTGCGCAACAAGAGGACGGAGTGGGACGCGTACCGTCGTAGCGTCACCCCGTACGAGTTGCGCACACTTCTCCCCATGCTGTGAGGCAGATACGTGCTCTCCGTGACTGAGGTACCCGAGTTCCAGCCGACGATCTGCGCCTGCACCGTCGCCACGGCGGCGGAGCTGCCCGCGGTCAAGGTCCTGTCCAGCTCGTTCCTCGCGGAGCACCCCGAGGGCCGGTTCGTCGCGCTGGTCGTCGACGCGCAGCCGGAGCACGCGGGGCCGGGGCTGATGACGCCGGTGGACATCGGCATCCCCGAGGCCGAGCTGCACGTCCTCGCGACGTCGCTGGACGCCGCCGGTCTGAAGGCCGCGATGATGCCGCGGCTGCTGGAGGCGTTGCTGCCGCAGGGCATGCCCGTGCTGTACCTCGACCCGTGGGTGCGAGTGTTCGGGTCGCTCACGAAGGTCGTGCTGGAGGCGTTGCGCACCGCACCGGTCGTGATGCTGCCGCGCACGTTGCGGCCGTTGGCGTCCGACGGTCTGCAGCCCGGTCCCGCCGACCTGCACGACCAAGGTGCCTTCGACCCCGGGTTCATCGCCGTCGGACCGGGCTCCGAGCCCTACCTGACCTCTTTGGACATGCCCGCGATCGTGCCGCACCACGTCGTGCGCGACGCACGGATCGGTTTGTCCGTGTGGAACGTCGCGGACCGGCCGTTGCACCGCACCGAGTCCGGTTCGTTGGCCGTGGTCGGCCAGGACCTGCTGACCGTGCACTTCCGCGGGTTCGACCCGCGTCGGCCCTGGTTGCTGTCCGCCGATTTCGCCGAACGTCCCCGTGTGCTGCTCTCGGAGCACGCGGAGGTCGCCGAGCTCTGCCAGGCCTATCGCGCGGAGCTGGTGCGAAACGGCTGGTCCGTGGCGCCTGTGCCGTACCGGTTCGACTCCCTGATCGACGGGACGCAGATCCCGTCCGAGCTGCGCGCCGACTACCGGGCCTCCGAGCCGACGCCGCCGCCGGCGTTCGGTGAGGACGGTGGCGGCGGGTTCCTCATGTGGGCGTGCGAGCAGACCGAGGCCGGTGGCACGCGATGGGCCGACGCCGTGTGGCGTGCGGACACCTCGCTGCAACAGCAGTTCCCGGCGCCCTTCGGTGCGGACGCGGACGCCTGGCGCGAGTGGTGTGCCGGAGTCGGTGTCGCCTCCGGGCGGTTGCCCGCGCCCGCCGTGCCGCAGCCCCGTTCGGAGGGTCCTGCGCTGCTCGACCAGCTCGGCGTGTCCGTCATCGGCTCAGGGCCGCTGGCGGAACGGATGCTCGCCGCCGCGCGTGCGTCCGGGCTGCCGGTGTCGGCCGCCGCCGGATATCCCGTCGTGGTGCGCGCCTCTTCTTCGGCCGAGGTGCCCTCCGGACGGTTCGTCGTCGATGTCGCATTGGACGCCACGGCTGCGGACGACCGCGCGGGCGTGAACGAACTGTGGCTTTCCTCTGAGGTGTCGCGTGCCGCCGCCGAACGCATCGGCGGGCCCATCGTGCGTGTGGTGCCCGTACCCGTGCCGGACGTTGGTGCGCGTGACCACGAGTCCGGCGAAGTGGTGGTGTTCGCGGCGCTCGCGGACCACGACCTCGACAGGCCCGGCAACGTGCTGGGTGCCGTGTCCGCCTTCTTGACCGCGTTCCCGGACCGGACGGACGTCGAGCTCAAGATCGCGGTGTCCGGTGCGCTCGAACATCCGGAGGCGGCCGAGCGACTGCGCCTGGCCACGTCCTCCGACCCGCGGATCTCGCTGGTGGACGACCTCGACGTGGCCGCGACCGCCGACGCCGTGGTGTCGCTGCACCGCGGCGGGGCGGACGACCGGATCGCGCTGCGCCTGGCCGAGCTCGCCGTGCGGGGAGTCCCCGTCGTCGCGTCGGACCACGGTGCCGTTGCCGAGCTGTTCGGCAAGACGGCCGTTCTCGTGCCGTGTCACCAAGGCGCCGAACCGGACGTGCAGGCCGCCGCGAAGCTGCTGCGTTCATTGGCCGATGACCTGCCCACGGCCGCGGCCCTCGGTGCGGCCGGACGTCAGCACGTGCTGTCCGTGCGGTCGGTCGCACGAGTCGCCGAAGTTCTCCGTGAGCGCGTCGAGCACGCGTACCGCGGATGGCGGGCGCGCAGGCCGAAGCAGAAGACCGAAGTCGACCCGATGCTCGCCCTGCAGTCGGCCAAGCACGCTTTACTGCGCCAACCGACCGTGGACGGCCCTCATCGGACGCCGATGGCACCCGCGCTGCGCAAGGTCGTGCTGCGCGCGTTGGACCACTACGACAACCACATGCGCCAGGTGCTGCACACCCTGATCGACGGGGTCGAGCGCACGGTGTCCGAGCTGGTCAACCGGCAGGACGCGCTGAAAGCCGGCGTCGGTGCCGGTGAACTGGAACTTCTCCGCGCCGAGATCGAGCAGGTCGCGCAACGGCAGTCGCACTTCGTCGACCAGTTGGTCGGCGTCGACGACGGGGTCGTGCGCGTGCGCGCGGACATGGCGGGTCAGGGCCGCCGGCAGCGCGACGTCGAGGACGCGGTCGTCGCCGAGGCGGCCAAGCGCGCGAAGTCGGACGAGGTGCTCGCCGAGCGGATCGACAAGCTGACCGTCGCGCTCGATCGCACGCTGGACCGGATCGACACCCTGGAGTCCAAGGTCGTCGAGGTCTTCCGCGAGCGCGACTCGCGCCTGGACGCCGCACTTCGCACCGCTCACCAGGCACAACAGACCGCGGACGCGTTGCGGCGCGTGGTCGTTCGTCAGCACGAGAACGCCGGTGACGCGCCTGCGGTGCGTTCGTCGCTGGTGTTGTGCGACGCGGGCATGATGCGGCTGCCCTCCGACGACGCGTTCATGCTTCCGCTGTTGTCGTCCAACGGCGTGTGGGAACCGGAGCTCGCGGAACTGCTCGACTCCGTGCTGGAGCCGGACGGGATCTTCCTCGACGTCGGCGCGTACGTCGGCTACCACTCGATTCGGGTGTTGTCGCGGCTCGGGCTGATGGGCGCTGTTGTCGCCGTGGAGCCGGACGCGTCCGCAGCCGCTCTGCTGAGGCACAACGTCTCGGCGAACCTGCCCGCCGCCGTCGCCGACCGGATGACCGTGGTCGAGGGTGCGGCCTGGGAGAGCGCGGGGGAGTTGGCGGTGTCGCCGACGCTGACCGGTGGTGTGTCCGTGTCGCCGCTGGCCGCCGATGCCCCCGCCGAGGTCGCGCGCGTGAAGGCGGTGCGCCTGGACAAGGCACTCGAAGAGATCGCCTTGGTGCAGGGCATGAAGCTTTCCGTCGTAAAGGTGGACACGCCGGGACGCGGACATCGCGCTCTTGCGGGACTCGTCCGGCTGTTGCGTCGCGACAGGCCGCACGTGTTCCTCGAGTTCTCCGCGACCGCGACGGCGGACTTCGGTGACGATCCGGTGACGGTGCTCAAGGAGTTCGGCGTCTGGGGCTACGACCTGGTACCGGTGGCGACGCGTCAGCCCGCCGCGCCGGACCAGATCGTGCGGGCGATGGAGGGACTTCGTTCCATCACCCTGTGGCTGCGACCGCGTCCCGTCGGGGCCAAGCCGGCTGCTCCTTCGCCGTCCGTGCCGATCAAGCAGCCCGCTGACCAGGCGATTTGACATCGATCGTCCCCGTGAGTAACTTTCTCCAGGTCGCAAGCGAGACCACGGAACGAGCGGTTGACACCGCGGATCGGGCCGAGTAGAGTCTCACGGCGTCAAACCCCCAGAAGTAAATGAACGGCCTAACGTGCTGTCCGGGATCTGAGAATGACCCCGATTTGACACCGGGAAAGCCACTCAGATAACTTCTGAACCAAGCGAAAAACTGAATGCGAAGCGAGTTTGCGCCGAGCTAAAGAAGCCGAAACGGCCGATTTGACAAAGCGAAAACGAACGAGCTAAGCTTTCAACACAAGCCCCGAGAGAAAGTCTCCGGAAACGGAGATTGGAACCGGTGA